>JAFGRT010000146.1 GCA_016935015.1 Acidobacteriota bacterium
CACGGCGATGACGTCCCATTGGTTTTCCTCCGCAAAAAGGTGTCACTTTAAATAACGCGCGGGGCGGAAAACCTACGAAAAAAAGTGGCAGAAATCCGGAAAAAAGTGCTATACCGGGGGCCAGAGGTGCCCTTGCAGTGAAACGATGCCCCCGCCACGGGCAGGCCCTAGCCCTTGAGCTCGTCCGAAAAGAAATTGTGACAGAGCCTGGCACCTTCAGCTGGAAAAAAAATTGTGCCAGGCTCTGTCACAAAAAAGTTTCAGGTATCGAATTACAGATAACTGGTAAAAGCGGAAAATCCTCACTGCAACATGAAAACTGCCTGCTCTTTCAATAAGCAGACAGAAAGACGCTACAAATGCCCCAAAACCCCTTTCGATTCCCCCCCCAAAAAAAGATTGACATCTTTCCCTAACTGTACTACTGTTCTATTACAGTAGTTCACCTGAGGAAAGAAAATGTCCCTGCCGGATCTCGATATCACCCTCGATTTTCGATCCGCCTGGCCCATTTCCGAGCAGATCAAGGAGCAGCTTCGCTTGCTGATCCTCTCCGGAAGACTGCCAGCCGGCGAGCAGCTATGGTCCATCCGGCAACTGGCTGTTTCCCTGACCATCAATCCAAACACGGTGGCCAAAGTATATCGTGAACTGGAACAGGAAGGCTTTCTCACCTCCCGTCAGGGAAAGGGGTGTTTTGTCATCGATAACACCGGACCGATCATTGCCCAAGAGCGTGACATCCGGGTCCGAAATCTCGGGACCGGCTTTCTTCGGGAAGGCCGAGCTCTGGGTTTTTCCGTCAACGATCTGATTCGCCTGCTAAAGGAGCTGGATGATGAATGATCTGGTGATCCAGGCGGAGGGTCTCCGGTTCGGGTACACCCGTCGCCTCATTCTGAACGACCTGGGCATTACCGTTGCACGGGGTACGGTCACCGGCCTGCTGGGCCCAAACGGGGCCGGCAAAACCACGCTGATGGGATTGCTGAACGGTTTTTTCCCGCTGCGGCAGGGGCTGCTCCGGATCTTCGGTCTGGATCCCTGGCGCCAGCGGACCGAGCTGCAGCGCCGTTTGGCGTTTGTCCCCGAACAGCCAACCATCTATTCCTGGATGACGCTCCGGTACTTCATCGACTTTTACCAACGGGTTCAACCGGTCTGGGATGTCAGGTATTTCCGACACAAGCTCAATGAATTCAACATATCAGAGCGCCTGAGATTTGGGAGCCTCTCCCGTGGCCAGCAAGGCCTGGTCTCCCTGTTGACGGCGCTGGCCCGCCGCGGTGACCTTCTCCTTCTGGACGATCCGACCCTGGGCCTGGACGTGGTCGCCCGCCGTCACTTGTACACAACCATCGTCGAGGAACTGGCCGACCAGGAGGTCACCATTCTTTTTGCCACACACCAGCCGGCAGAAGTGGAAGGCATTCTGACCCATGTCGCCTTCATCCGCAACGGCCGCATTATCCGCCAGGGTGCACTGGAGGATTTGAAAGCCGCCGAGAATGTGAAAGGACTCGGCCAATCACTCCAGGAACTGACCATGCTCTACGCCGGAGGTGAATCGTGATCCGAAAAAATCTGCGCCACTATGCCGGTTTGGCGATTACACCCCTGATTTTGCCGACGTTGGCTCTCGGCTACAGCTTGCTCACAACGGAATCCAACCCCCGGGTTGTCATGGGGTGGATCGAGAACTTCCAGTTTATCAATCTGGGGATGGTGATTCCCCTTTTCGCCCTGTTCACGGGTATAGTTCTGTTTACTGAAGAGAACTGGGACCTGGTCCTGACGTTCGCCCGGTCCAGACTCAACATCTTCCTGTCCATGGTACTCAGTGGCTTCATCCTGGTCGCCCTGGGATATGCGGCCGCCGTTACGTTTTTTGGCCTGCTAAACCCCTCCGGACTTTCGTTCCCGGACCTCCTGCGGTTCGGCCTCATCGGCGCAGTGGCGTTCATGAGCGGTGTCCTCGCCGGTCTGGGTGGCGGTCGAATGCGCAACGCTTTCCTCCTGGTCCTGGCGGCTGGAGTGACCCTCTTTATACCCATCTGGCTGCTGCACTGGAATTACCTGTACATGGAGATGCTCAGACGTATCGGGATGGTCCTGGTCTATGTGGACCTCATCACGGCCACCAGCCTGATATTCATGATCGGCTGCCTCCTCAGCCAGTGGATAAAGCCCGTGTTTTCCTGGAAACAGGCGACCTTGGCCACAGGATCGCTGATTGTTTGTTGCCTGCTGATTCACGGAATGAATCTGCTTCTGCTGCAACAATCGACGACTGTATCCGACCTGGACCAGGTGCAACTTGGATCGGCCGGAATCGTCAACGAAGACACGATCATCATCTATGGGCGCAATCGCCGACTGGCCTGGCTGAACAGGCTGGATGATTGGATCCATGGACATTCAACGGTGATCCATTATCCTGTCTATATCGGTTTAGAACTCAACCAGCGGCGGGTCATTCCACTGAACATTCAGCAGATGCTCTTCAGCCTGGTCCCATCGGCGGACGGCGAATACGTGGTCGTCCTGTTTTACGGACAGTATCCCGAAGGCAACCGCTGCCGGATCCGTCTGTATGATCGGCATCTGATCCAGCTGGCGGAATGGGGGTCGGACGATGGCCTGGTGGCCTACTCGCCCGTCTGGAATCCGGAGACACACGAGTGTTGCATTTCATTGAAGAACACCATTCTGCTCCTCGACGCTGATCGTCGCAAGACGCGAAAAATCGGGTACCCTTCTTCCGGCGGTGTCTCTTCGCCAGCCCCGATGAACGCGGGTCGCCAGCACTGCTTCTATCTGGCCCGCGACCGGCTGTTTTGCGTGATCCGGCATGATCACCCGTTCGAATCTCTGTACCTTTATCTGCCGGACCGGGAGCAATGGATACCCGTCGCGTTTGATGCCGCACCCTCGGCCGAACTACATCCGGCGGACCGGATTCGCATGGCGGCCAGTCTATTGGCGGCTTGGAGCAAAACCCTTTCGCCAACCCGGCGGCCCAACATCACCTATTCGCATTCCCTTCATCAACGGATGACAGCCATCGGCCCAGACTGGTATATCCCATATTACCAGGGTGACCGAATTCGTTTCAAAAAAATGCCCAGCGAATTCGATTCGCTTTACACCACCGATTATGGATTGCTCGGTCTCGAAAAAAACCGGATCAGGCTGGAATCCTGGGCGGATGATTCCACGCTTTATGATCGGATATTTCCCTACGAGATCTCAAGAGGGTGTGTGCATGGACACAAGGCCTTTTTTGATATTCGCGAAGGTCAGACGAACAAAGCGTTGGATTCGTGGTATGGGGGCCCTGAGGCGGAGATAAATCCGGAAGAATTGTCGGGATTGGCAATGAAGACAATCATACTGGATCTTGTGTCGGGAGAGGTCGAGAAAGAACTCTTGTTTCCCAACCGCCAATTTCCGACCATTTTCCTGGATGCGAATGGTCCACTGGGGCTTTGGCTGGAATTGGTGAGCGGCAACCTGTATCTGGTGGACCTTCGGACAGAAGAGATACGGGAGATATTTCCCTGAGAATTGACCAGGAGAACGCCAGTGCAAGGGCGTCCTTTCATCGGACGACCTCCGTCCGGCGCACACAATCCCGTCTGCGACCATCCACCTCCGCGGCAGACATTTTTAAGGGATCGGCCAGAACGTCTAATAACGCTCGAAATCCCAGTCGATGGGGTGATCGAAGTACTGGAACTCGATGGTGCGACCCTCGGGATCCGTGGCGAAGAAATGGTAGATCCGGTACCGCGGATTGTCTTTGGGGGGTGACTGGGCGAGATCCTTGAATTTTTCGTAATGCCGGTCCACGCCCGCCCGGTCGTTGAAAAAGAATGTAATCATGCCATCCATCCTGACATCGTCGCGCTGGCAGAAGCCGAACAACATGTTGGCATAGCGAAAAATGACGCAATCCTGCTGGTCCAGCCAGACGGTGCAGCCCAGCCGTTCGCCGTAATATTCACGCAGCTCCGGCAACTTTTGCGTCCGAAAAAAGATAATGCCGCCCATACCGCCCTCCTTGTCGGCCGGTTGACCTGTCGCGCCCATCGCCGGAATGCCCAAGGCTCCGGCCAGCAGGAACAGCCAGCCCGTCATCATCCACCAGTATCCTTTCATGGAGACCTCCCGTTTCACCCCTTGCCCGGCTCTCCCGTCCTCATCCCTTTTGGTGTCATCTGAGGGTACGCGAACACGCCGCGCCGAAATCCATCCACATATCCCGGCCACATGCATCCAGGTCACTCCGCGGTATGTTCCGCCGGAGCTTCGGACGGCGGATGGCTCTCCCCCTGCAGCGCCCGGGACACTTCCTGGGCCATCCGATCCATGTTGGCCAGATAGTCCTGGGCCAAGGGATCCAGCGGTACCACCGCCCCGCCGATGGCCCGGGCGATGCTCTCGGCGGCTTGGCGGGAGAACTGCGGCTGCACGAAGACCACCTTCACCCCGCGCTCTCTGGCCAACTCGATGAAACGACCCAAATGACGCGCCCCCGGCTCCTTGCCGCCCATCTCCACCGCCACCTGCTGCAGACCGTAGGCTTCGGCGAAATAGCCATAAGCGGGATGAAACACGAAAATCTCCTCGCCCCGCACGGGCGCCAGCACCCGGGTTAGCCGTGCATGCAGATCATCCAGTTCCCCGGCGAAGGCACGGTAATTCTCGGCGAAAACGTCCTGCTGCGCCGGCCGCAACTCGGCCAGCGTGTCGCGGATGGTGGCCGCCTGTTGCTTGACCCGCCGCGGATCCAGCCAGATATGCGGGTCATCCCCCTCCTCGGCCGAATGGTTATGATCGTGCCCATGGCCCGTCTCTCTGCCCAAGGTGACAATCTCTGCCAGATGCGTCTCCATCCGGCGCAGGGTGATACCCCGGCGCGTGTCGACGATGCGCAGATCGGGCAGGCTCGACTGGATCTTGGGTACTAGGCCTTTTTCAAAGGGGACACCGATACGGAAATAGACATCGGTCCGGCTCAGATTGGCCATCTGTCGCGGCGTTGGCGAGTAGGTAGCCGGATTCTCACCCGGCTGGACCAGGACATTCACCCGGACCGCATCGCCGCCCACCCGCTCGGCAAAATACGCCTGCGGCAGAATGCTGACAAACACGGACAACGTCTGGGTCGGCTCCGCCGCAGCGGTTTTGTCCACCGGCGAGGGACCACAGGCCGCCGCGCCGAGCAGCGCCAGCATTGCCATTACTATTTTTTTGAAGGATTTGGAATGTTGGTAACTCATATTCTGTTTCTGCGGATCAGGATGGAGGCGATCATAACACCCGCGGGGCGCCGTCAACGGACAGCAGCCCCGCTCTCCCCGCAAACAATGCTCCCATTATATAATGACGACTACCATCTTCAATTTATTTATCAGACCGGAGAGCCCTCCCGGCCGCATTGCCGTTGGATGGCGACGCCGGGCAGCGGGATTCTGGTGCATAAAGAATCCTATCGACTGGCAGCGGCCTTCATTCACGGCGCGACTCGTTTTTCGATTCGGACGGTCCAAACTTCCACTTGTCTCGCTCAAAAAGCGTGGGAATCACCGTTGATCTGTGATACATTCTGTACCTTCAATCGATTAGCGGAGTTATCCGCCAGCGGAGCCATAATTCCGGCAGCAGAAGATGGAGCCTATGAAGCTAACCTCCGCCTATCCTTCGGTCAGCGGCGCGTTGGCCATTTGCCTGTCGGCCACCATGTGGGGCTTCGACGGCATCGTGCTGACGCCGCGCCTCTACAACCTGGACGTGGCCTGGGTCGTCTTTATCCTGCATCTACTCCCGTTCGGCATCATGAACCTCTTTCTTTTTCGCGAGTACCGGCTGCTGCGCCACATGACGCTCGCCGACATGGGACTGTTCAGCCTGGTGGCCCTCAGCGGTGGTGCCGTCGGCACCCTGGCCATTGTCAAAGCCCTGTTCCTGGTGAATTTTCAGCATCTGACCGTGGTGGTGCTGCTGCAAAAACTGCAGCCGGTCTTCGCCCTGCTGCTGGCGGCCGTCGTCCTCAAGGAGCGCCTGAACGCCGCCTTCGCCGGTTGGGCGGCCCTGGCCATCGTGAACGGCTATTTTCTCACCTTCGGCCTGGCCCTGCCCGATCTAGACACAGGCGCCGCCACCTTTTACGCGGCCCTGTACGCCCTGATGGCGGCGGTAGCCTTCGGCAGCTCCACTGTCTTCAGCAAGAAAGTACTGCAAAAATACAGTTTCCGGACCGCCACCTTCTACCGCTACGGCTTCACCGCCCTGTTCATGCTGCTGTATGTCAGCGGTACGGGTCGCTGGCCGCAACTGGAGTTGACTACTCCGTTCAACTGGCTCATTTTCCTCATTATCGGCCTGACTACCGGTTCCGGCGCCATTTTTCTTTACTATTACGGATTGAAAAAAGTGTCGGCCATGGTCTCCACCATTTGTGAACTGTTTTTCCCGCTGTCGGCCATCCTGTTCGACTATCTCTTCAACGATGTGCGTCTGTCGCCCGTTCAGTGGATCAGCGCCGCGGTGATGATCTTCGCCATCCTGCGCATCAGCCTCAAGGGGACCAAGCCATCTCGCCGTCAAGCGGAGACATTGCAAATACCACCGGAAATGAAGACACCGGGGAAAGCTTGATGTGTCAAGCGGGAAGTGTTTGAGAGAGCATGCCTTCCACTATTTACCACTAAAGCAACATCCATTGAGTATCTATCAGATCGTGCATCCGCTGAATTCAGGTTCTGTCACTATGGGGGGTCATTCAACAGATGACATAGTGCCAGGCTCTGTCACAACAGAAGGTGTCAGGTTGCAAGTATCAGGTGTCAGGAAGACTTGGCAGAGGGATAAAGGCTGAAGGATGAATAATCTAAAGTGGTCATCGATGGCGTATTGTGCCAGCTGCCATTCTAAATGCTCCGTTCTCTCAGCAAAAATTATAAAGAGCGACCCCTTGAAAGAAGTGATATTCTCACTTCACACCAAAAGCCAACCAAGGAAGTCGCCCAATAACGCCACGGTGCCAGGCTCTGTCACAGAGAGGTTTTGTGTAGCAGGCACAGTACAGATGACATGGTGCCAGGCTCTGTCACATAATTATCTCGGCAGAATTAAGCCATCGTCGATTCGCTCAAACACCGGATCACCGTTTCTCCGTTTCGACCCGCAGCAGCGATGATGACATGGTGCCAGGCTCTGTCACATAATTATCTCGGCAGAATTAAGCCATCGTCGATTCGCTCAAACACCGGTATGGGGGGACACACCAAACCGGAATTTCTTCTATCCGTCACCAGAAGAATCTAACCACTAATAATTACAGTTAGTTATACTCTGTTATATTCGGATTTTTTTGTCCGCGAAAAATGGCGGAAATGGCGGGAAATTGACGGGAAAATGACACGCCAAAACGGAAAAATGTCCCTGGCGTTTAAACCCTGAAAAAACGGTGGTGATGCATCACAATCCGCCGGCGGCATGCCCGGCAGGTGACCCCGGATGACGTGGTGGACATTGTGACCTGGTGGCCGCAATACGGACAGGCTCCCACCCTGGCGGACTTGCCAGCAAACGGCATGATTAGGAGCGCCAGGTGGCCAGCAAAGATGAGCGGGATGCCCAGTAGGGCACCAATTCCGGTCAGACATAGGAGGGCGCCCACAACCCCCAGGATGAGCCAGAACATACATGCCCAACCCAGGGCATCCCAAAACCCCGGCCAGCCGGCGGCCCTGGTGGCGGTGCTCTGCCGGACTTCCGCCTCCGGCTGGGGCGGCCGGTCCTCCATGGCCTGCCGGGCCTCCGTTTCCGGCCGTGGAGGCGGCGGAATTTGGGCATGGACCTCCCGGCCCTGGGCCTGGTGGGCCAGGTTGGGCGCCTGGCAATTCAGACAGACCGGCGCCTGGTCAGAGATTTGACGGCCACAATTGGAGCAATAGACTAACGCCATATTACCTCCAGAATGAAAATAAATTGTTTCAAAGGATTGAATTGAATAAATTATTCGGCGGATGCTTCTGCTTTTCGCCTTAAGATTGAGACTTCCCTACTTCTAATAATAATTCTACGGGTGATGATCTTATCCCCTGGTTTGTCCTGGTAAGACTCAAACTGCCCAAAATCAATTTTCCAGGAGGCCATCTTGTGGATAATCTCTGTATTCGCCCTGGCGGTCTCCAGCTCCCAGCCATCCGGCCCGCTGGTCCTAGTGAAATTATCATCCAGGGCCTCCTGGGTGATTTCACAGATGACTCTCCATCCCTGGTAATCTGTTTTGAAAAAAACAGAATCAGTGTGAGGGTCCTTTGTGAATTCAGTGAAATTCAATACCTTCATTGAGTCCTCCCTTTACTCCCGTTAAAGGCTATTGAGAGCGTCCTTTGCGATTTTTATTTTTTCCTTCAACAATAAATACCTCATGGAGAGGGCGATATAACCTTTGATAGGGTTATTGCCGTTCCGCCATTTGCTGACGGCGTCAGGTGTGGCTCCAATGCGATTGGCAAGGTCAAAACCAGTTAAGCCTAGTTGGTCCTGGATTCGGATGAATTCCTCCTTCGTCATCATCAGATCATGATAGTGATATTCTCTCTTAGCCATAATGTCTCCTCTTTAAATAATCTATAAGATGGATCATCTGTATTATTGACCAGCATTTCATATTTCGGGAAACAAAAAATGATAACAATGCTTTGAAGAAATTAAGCCATCGTCGATTCGCTCAAACACCGGATCACCGTTTCTCCTTTTCGACCCGCAGCAGCGATAACCACACCATGGAGCCAGGTTCTGTCACTATGGGGGTACATACAACGGAATAAAAATATAATCCATTCAGGAAAGCGTTTTGATGACAAGGTGCCAGGCTTCGTCACAAAATTGTCTCAGCAGAATTAACGCCACGGTGCCAGGCTCTGTCACAGAGAGGTTTCGGGTAACAGGCACAGTACAAACGCTGAGGAAAGAATGCAAATGGATAACGGAAGCTCACCAGCATTGAAGGTGCCGCGATATAATCAGTTGGCAACATATTCGGATTCTATGATTCTATTATGCCGCTCGGCCCGTTTATCCCCTTGCAAAACTCCGCGGACTCCGCTCCTCGGCGGTAATATCCATCCGGGTGGAACCGCCGTGCATCGCCTCGCCCTGTCGCCGTTCCACCCGTTCACCTGTTCGTCGTTTGTGGCGGTCGCTCCCGTTCAGGTGCGTGTGTGGGTTGACAGGAAAATTCCGACAGAGGCGAAAAATACATTGGGCGCCCAGGCGGCAACCAGAGGGGACAACATCCCGTTCGCACCCAGTGCCGAAAAGAAATTCAACACGATCCAGTAGAGAAAGGCGATGATCAGACAGAGGCCGATACCGTACAGGGCGCCCCTCTTGCCCATCCGGAACGCGAAGGGAAACCCGAGCAGGACCATGATGAGGGCGGTCACCGGATAAGCGATTTTCTTGTGGAGGTCCATTTCCAGGCTGAGTGTCTGGAAACCGGCCTGTTCAAGCTGCCGGATGTGCTCCCGCAATTCCAGGAAGGACATCTTGTCAGCCCGCTTCACCTCCACGGCGAAATAGCCGGGTGGCTCCATGATGTCGGCGTACGTATCGGAAAAAGGGAACAGGCCGGCCTGGTTTCCTTCAAAGCGTCGCTCCCAACCGTCGAAGAGCCGCCATTGCCCGGTGGCGGGCATCCATTCGGCCTTGGCGGCGGCGATGATGGATTTCAACCGGCCGCACGGCAGATCCGTCCGGTACACCCGCAGGTCATGCATGGTCTGGCGGGTGCGGTCGAAATAGTCGAAATGGTAAACGGTGTCGTCCTCGTTGATAAACCAGTTGGATTCCAGGATCGCCCGGGCGGCCCGCTGTTTGCCCGTGCGAAGCTCGTAATGGAGGTTGTCGTAGTGCTGGTTGATGTAGGGCAGTACGTTCTCCTGAAAAAAGAAGACCACCACGGTCAGCAGCAGAACCATTCCGGTTACCGGCAGGATCAGCCGGTACAGGCTGAGTCCCGATGCCTTGAAAGCGACGATCTGGCTGGTTTTTTCCAGAGTGCCGATGCTGATCAGTAGGGCCAGCAGGATGCACACCGGAAACACCTGCAGGAGAAAGGCCGGCGTGGCGAAGATGAAATACAGGCCGACTTTCCACCAGGCGGCGCCGTACTTGAGAATTTCGTCGATATACTCCATCAGCCGAAACAGGGTGAAGAGAATGATGGCCCCGGCGATGATCAATCCCAACACCCGCAAGAATTCCCGCAGTATAAATCGGTCGATGAGCAGGACGCCCGGCGCCGCCGACACCCGGCGCCGCGAACCGGCATTATTCAATGCCGTGCCGTACTTCCGGCGGAGACGTCCCAGTCGACTGAACAGCGCCCCCACCATTCGGCGCAGCCCCCCCCAGGGCGGGCGCTGCCACGCACGCCAGTCCGTGTTGGCCCAATACAGAAGCACCAGGCTCAGACCGGTCAGCAGGACATTGGCCGACCAGATGCTGTAGCGGATGGGTAGCAGGGCGAAGTGTTCGCTCAGTTTCCACGAGTAAGCGAAAATCAGGTAGTAGGCCGCCACCACCACGATGGCCACCGAAAAACCAACCGCCCGGCCGCCGCGGCGCACCATCAGTCCCAAGGGCAGACCCATCAGCCCGAACACCAGACAGGCAAACGGCAGACTCAACCGCGTATAGTACTCCCGCTCCAGCCAGGCGTGATCATATTTTTGGCCAGGTTGTTCGGGAAACATAAGGTCGAAACGGATTTCGCCCATGGTCATCTCTTCCGGACGCAACGGACTGGTGACCTGCCATTCAGCGAGACTGGTCAGGGGTAGGATGGTGTGCCCGAAGCGGGTTACCGCGTCCCGGCGGGGCAGACGGCGGGTGCTGCGATAGCTGATTCCGTCCATCAGTTCCACCTGGAACCGTTTCGGATCCGACTGGAACAGAAGCTGTCCCCGGCGCGCCAGATAAACAGCCTGCTCATGGGAATCGACCTGATCCACGAAAAAAACACCGGCCCACTCGTTAGCCGGAGGATGGATATCCTTCACAAACAGAAGGAACCGTGATGATTTGTTGTAGAATTCCCGCGGCCGGATCTCCCCGGTCAGTTGGGTCATGGCCAGCTCTCCCCGCAGGGCCCGCAAATAGCGGTTGGCCGACGGGCAGACAGTTGTCGTCAGCCACAGGCTAAGGGCGCCACACAAGCCGGCCAGCAGCAGGACCGGCCGCAACAGCCGGACCACCGAAATTCCCCCGGCCTTCAGGGCGGCGATCTCCTGGTCGGCGCCCAGCCGGCTGAAACAGGCCACGGTCCCTACCAGGACGGCGATGGGAATGGTCAGGTACAGCACATTGGTGAGAATGATGCCCACCACCGTCACGAAGGCCGAGACGGAGATGCCGGGAGTGATGAGGAACGATGCCAGTCGATAGAATTCGCGGGCGAAGGCAAAGAAGGTCAGGACCGCCAACGCCAGAAACGCTGTGGGGATCCACTCCTGAAAGATGAGCTTGCGACAGGTATTCAAGGGATTCCCGATTCCGCCTCACTCCAGGAAGCGCGCGTAATAAGGGTAGCGCCCGGGATCCTCGCCGGCGGGGATATACTTCCAACGCTTGTACATCCAGTTCCAGTAACCCGGAAAGCGGAGAATCTCCCGCTCCAGGTCCGCCAAGCAGTGCCGGGTGACGGGCCAGTCCCCGTTCCACTCCGCCAGAGACGCCGGCGTCATGGGGCGGCCGCCGTAGGCGAGGTACCGGCCGTCGGGCATAATCCGGCTGTAGACGGGCACCACCGTCGCCCCGGTCTTCTCCACCAGCGCCTCCAGCACCGGGGTGACCGGGACCGGTCGCTGAAAAAAATCGAGAAAAACGCCGCCCTGGCGGGGTATGACGTTTTGGTCGATGAGGATGGCCACCCGTTCCCCGGACCGTAACACCCGGATCATACCGCGCACGGCCCCTTTCTGGGGGATCACCTGCTGGCCGGTCAGGACCCGGATCCGGTTCAGCATCCGGTCCAGGGCCGGATTTTGCATGGGCGCCACCACACTGGCGGGGGGACAGCCGCGCACGGCCGTGCCCAATCCCAGAATCTCCCAGTTGCCGAAATGGCCGGATACGGCGATCACCGGCCGATTCTGAAAATAGGGATCGAAGGAGACATCGAAATTCACCCATTTTTCGATGCGGCGGATGGTCCATCGCGAGAACCAGAACAGGTCGAGAACCACCATGATGAAGGAGTACAGGGCGTCCCGGGCAATCCCGCGTCGCTCCTCCTCGGTGAGTTCGTCACCGAAAACCAGGGCCAGATTGGCCATGCTGCGGTCCCGATAGCGCCTGGAGAAACGCAGGGCGCCGGCCTCCAGCCCCCGGGCCAGGCGCAGCACCAGCCAGCGGGGCAGGAGGGGAATGATCCCCAGGGCTACCCTCACCAGGATGGTTTCACCTACATTTCGCATGCCATAGAATTTCGACATGTACCTCCCTTTGGGCGGCTGCCGCCGGGGCGGTATTGTACACTGGCCAACCGGGGCAGACAACGGTTTTCTCCCCCGGACCGCGTCCCCTACTCGGGCCGGTTGTAGTGGATCAGGTAGCGGGCGTAGAGGTTCAGCGCCCGGCACAACCGTTCCAGGCGGCGAGCCTCATCCGGGTGCTCCGGCCCGATATCCCGCAGCGGCGTCTCGGTGCGATAGGCCAACAGCCGGTGGCCCAGGACGGGGCTCAGGGTCAGATAGAAGCGTGGCGTCAACAATCCGATATACTGCCAGTGGTCGATAGGAACGAACTGCCGGTCCGGCGATTCCACGGCCAGGATATCCCGGCCCAGGGTTTCGTTGACGTAGGGGACGCCGGCCAGGGAAAGCAGCGTCGGCAACAAGTCCGGCGACCCCATGAGGCGCTCCTCCACCCGGCCCGGTCCCAGCAAGTGCGGGGCGTGAATGATCATGGGCACGTGGTGACTGGTCAGGCCGAGCTGTTCGAAAGGGGTATCGATCGTGGACGGTGAGCCGTGATCGCCGTACAGACAGAAAAGCGTGTTGTCGTAATAGGGCGCCGTGCGAGCCAGCCGGAAGAACTCCCCCACGGCGTAGTCCAGCCAGCGCAGGCCGTTGACGGCCGCGGCCGAATCGAAACCGGCTTGCCGCGCCGCCGCCTCGTCGATAGTCAGCTCCCGGAAATCGCCGCGATCCTCGGGGATGGTGTAGGGCCGGTGATTGCCCGCCGTCTGGATAAAGGCGAAAAAAGGTTGCGGCTGGCGGGCCAGCACCCGGTGGGTCTCCCGGACGAGATCCAGGTCGGAGACCCCCCAGACATCCATATGGGGCGCATCGTAGTCGCTCTCTTCATAGATGCGCAGGCCCGGCACGCTTTGACTCAGAAAGCCGCGGATATTGGCCCAGCTGGCACTGCCGCCGATGAAATAAAATTTGCCGTAACCGGTCAGGGCGTTGACCAGGCTCCGCTGGCGGACCAGGGCCGGGTTATGGGAGGCGTAACCTGGTTCGTGAAGATCGGGGATGCCCGTGAACGTGGTGAACACGGAACGGGCGCTGGGTGGCCGCGGCACGAAGAAGTTCGGGAAAAAGAGCGACTCGCGAGCGAGCCGGTCAAACTCGGGCGTGGCCGCCAGGTCGTTGCCCATCAGCCCTGTCTTGAAGGCGGCGAAGGATTCCAAATGGATCAGGACAATATTGGGCGGACGTTCCCAGGTCCGGCGGGTCGGCACGACACGGCAGAGGCGGAGATCGTCGGGGTTGCGGCGCGCCATCCCGTAATGTTCGGCCAGGATGCCCATGTAGGGGCGAATTTCCTCGGCGGAAGGGACGTCTTCACGGGATGGCAACGTGTCCAGCAGGAACAGCACCGGATTGAGCGCCAGGGCCGAGACCAGCGGATCCGGTGAAAAATAAGCCTCACTCCATCGCAACGGATACCAGGCGACGTTACCGTAGATGGCCCCAGCGGCCAGCAGCACCCCCAGCACCGAAGCCACGATCCGGGGCATCCAGCGGACCGGTCCCGCCGACGGCCGCAGCGCCGGCCGGGCAGCCCGGTGCAGCAGCCAGGCATACAGGACGACAAGTACCACCAGACCGGCCAGAGCCCAGATCACCGGGTAGGACTCCCACACCATCCGTGCGGCGATGGCCGGTTCGGCGATGTGATCCAGGATTTCCATCCGGATCCGGGACTGCAGATAAGCGAAGTAGCCGAAATCCATGAAATAGATGAGGCAGATCGCGGTGACGAGCGCGCTGTAAACATAGACCCAGAGTCGGGCGGCCGCCGGTTTGCGGACAGGATTCAACCCGGGCAGCCAGGACAGCAGCAGAAAAGGGATGCACAGCCAGGCCGCCAGGCGCAGGTCGAACTTGGTGCCCAGGTACCAGGCCCGGGCCAGGTCCGAACCCGATACAGCCACGGCGGGGTTGCGGAACACCAGCCAGAAGGCCAGACGAAACAGGCCGAAAAGCCCGAAATGAAGGGCTGTCAGCAGCAAACAGAAGCGCAACCGGGCCGGCAGGTAAGAAACCATCGCCTTCACAATTCCGAAATCCCCGGACGTCACTCCGGCCCTTCGGCCGAAGATGTTTCAAGTCGAACGCCCGTATCGTCAACCGGCCCCTTGAGGAGGGTGAAATGGTCGCGGATCCGGCCGTGTGGATCGATGAACACTGCCTCCAGCTTTAGCCCGCGCACATCCACGACCAGGGAGCCGGCCTCGGCCATGCCGGTTGCCATGACCGGATGATCGAAAGGCCCGTCGTCCACCTTGGATGAACTACCGATCACCACATGCACCGCCCCCTGGTGGGACGCCAGACCGGCGCTGTCTTTCCGGTAGGGACCATCACCGGCAGGACGTCCGTCACCGGAATCCAGAATCATCTGGGCCTTCAGGTCTTTCATCCAGCCGTAATGCCCGTCTAGCAGGAAAGAACGTTCGTACGTATGGCTGTGAGCGGTGACCACCAGATCCACGCCGGCCGCCTCCAGCACGGGCATGAAATGCTCGCGCATGGCCACCATGCGCCCGCCGCTGTCGCCGGGGTCGTCGGAATCATGGCTGCCGCGGCTGTAGGGCGGATGATGCCAGAAGGCGATGAGCCAGGGCAACCGGTTGGCCGCCAGGTCCTTTTTCAGCCAGGCCAGCATGGGGCCGTTGGGCGCCAGGTCGCCCTCCTCGGAATCCAGGCAGACGAAGTGAAGATGGCCATAGTCAACGGCATAGTAATGGGGGCTGCCCGAGGGGACGCCGCCCGACTCGCCCTGCTCCGGGAATGTGAAAATCTCGAAATAAGCCCAGCGGCGCGAATCGTGGTTGCCCTGGGTGCTCAGGCAGGGGATATGGGGCAGCACGTCGGCGTAGATATCGAAAATGGCCGCCTGGTATTGGCGGTTGGTGCCCGAGGTGTAGGCGTTGTCGCCCAGCAGGATGAGGATATCCGGCCGGTCATTACCGGTGGGGGAATTCTCTTTCATCCAGGCCCGCGCGGCATCGCGCACACCGCGGGCGATGTCGCCTGGCTTGCCCGGATCGCCCAGGAACCACATGCGGGCTGGTTTGTCGACCCCCGACTCCGGAAAGGTGCGAAACCAGGCGATCTCCTCATCGCCGAAGAAGACCGTCTCACCGGAACCGACGGCGTAATAATATAAAGTGTCCGGCTGCAAACCGGTGACGCGAACTTCGTGTTCATGGGCCGGCTCCGCTTCGGTGATGGTGTGGGCCCATGTCCCGGGGGCCGGTCCGTATTTCAGCCAGGCCGTTACTTCCTCGGACGTGCGCCAGCGCACGGTTATTTCCGTCGGCGCCGGCCGCTGCAGATATGGCTTCCGATCGCCCCAGTACCAACTGCCCGAGGCGATATACAGATACCTCGCCCCAGCGGCGATCACCAACAGCACCACCAGCCAAACATACCATTTGCGAATAAGTGACTTACCCATAAATCCTGTCCTTTTGGATTATTTCGCCTCAGCCGTTGTTTCGCCCCATGATTTCTTCGCCCGGAGTCGGACCACCGGATGCGACCATTGCCCTAGCGTACCATGACGGTTCCGGATTGAAAAGGGAATCCCGCCGGGATCGATTTCTGGGTTTTACCCGTCACGGCACTCTGAACATGGAATTTTCGGTCATTTCCGTCTACAATACACCTCACACCGGTTACGCCGGTCAGGGAGCGACGCACGAATGGAAGTGGCGACGGACAAAAAATACGGACCGAACGGAAGCGGCTTCCGGCTGGTATGGCACTTCGGCCGGCGGTATTGGCGGCAGGGAATGCTGATCCTCCTCAGCATGATGATCTATGCCGCCGGCGTGAACGGGCGGGCATATCTGATTAAACCCTTTCTGGAAGAGGTGATCCTGCCCGCGGAAGAGCTGAACTCGGACGTGATTTCTGGCAACCCTGTGGAATCCATCCTCCAGGGAGGAACACTGTCGCCCGAAGAGCGGCAGCGGCAGCAGGCTTCCCTGCGCCGGGCCATCGAGCAGCGGTTGTTGCCGCTACTGGGCATCGCCCTGCTGGTCATCACCTTCATCCCATTGGCCAATTTCCTGCGCAGCTACCTGGGCGCCTGGGTCGTTAATCGAATGATTCTCGACATGCAGGCTGATCTCTGCCGCATCTACCTGCAACTCCCTCTAGCTTTTCACAATCGCCAGCGCAAGGGGGACCTGCTAGCCCGTCTGAACAGCGACGTAGCCAACGCATCGCTGAGCTTCAAACTCCTGTACGGCGACCTGGTTCAGGAACCGATCACCCTCGTGGTGGGAGTGGGCGTCCTGCTGTACCTGAACTGGCAGCTGACGGTGCTGCTGGCGCTCATTCTGCCGCCACTGATCCTGCTGATCGTCAGGTTCGGCCGGCGCATCCGCAAGAAAAGCCGACGGCGGCAGGAAGAGATCAGCCACCTGTTGGGCGCCATGGTGCAGATGTTTTCCGGCATCAAGGTGGTGAAAGCTTTCCAGAAAGAAGACTTCGAGTGGGACCGCTTCCAGCGACAGAACCGCCAGGTCTTCCGCCGCACCATGAAGGTGGTGAAGACCGAGGTTACCAGCCACTCGGTCACGGAGCTGTTCAACAACGTCACCTACATCCTGTTCCTGGGGATCGGCGTGTTCGCCATCATCCAGTCGGCCCTCGGCCTGACCTTCCCGGTGCTGGTGGCCTTCCTGGCCCTGGCACCCACTCTCTACCGGCCGGTGAAGCACCTCTCCCAGGCCTACAATCAGTTTTCCGACGCCATGGCCGGCCTGGACCGGGTCGCGGAGATCCTGAACCAGGACCCCGGCGACCTGGCCGACGAGGGGTCGCGGGAACTCCAATTCATCCGGGAGGGGATCCGTTTCGAGGCTGTGGATTTTGCCTATGGTGAATCCGACTGGATGCTGCGGGAGATCAACCTGACCATCCGCCCCGGCGAAACTGTCGCCCTGGTGGGAAAAACCGGGGCCGGAAAAACCACCCTGAGTGATCTCCTTCTTCGGCTGTACGATCCTACCCGCGGCCGCATCCTCATCGACGGCGTGGACATCCGCCAGTACAGCCGCGCCTCCCTGCTGGCACGGATGGCGGTGGTCACCCAGGAGCCGTTCCTGTTCGATGCCACCGTCGCCGAGAACATCCGTTACGGCAAGGCCGACGCTCCGATGGCCGAAATCGAGGCCGCCGCCCGGGCAGCCTTCATTCACGATGCCATCACCGCCCTGCCGGACGGCTATGACACCCGGGTAGGGGATCGAGGCGTCCGGCTGTCAGGCGGGGAGCGCCAGCGTGTGACCATGGCCCGAGCCCTGCTCAAGGATCCGGCCATCCTGATTCTGGATGAGGCCACATCGTCGCTGGACGCCCAGTCGGAACGGCAGATCCAGCGCGCCCTCGAAAACCTGATGCGCGGGCGCACCACACTGGTCATCGCCCACCGTTTTTCCACCATCCTTCATGCCGACCGCATCGCCGTTCTCGACGGCGGTCGCCTGCTGATGACGGGCAGTCACGAGGAACTGCTGCGGGAGTGCCCGCTGTACCAGGAGCTGTATGCACTGCAGTTTCTCCCCCAGGGCGACACCCGCCGGCCGGCCACGGACGGATTATGAATCGGCGGAGATAGCAGCTGTGCCCCATACGCCAAAACCAGCCTCCCAACACTCCCGACCCGGGGCGGATTCCGGCGGCGGCCTCCTGCTCGTCACCCTGTCCCGGCTGGGCGACATGATCTCCAGCCTCGGCCTGGAGGAAGCGTTGCGTCGTCACGTCGGGCCGGTGGATCTGCTCATCCGGCCAGAGTACTCGCCCCTTCTGGCCGATGAACCGGAGCGGCGCGTCGTCACCCTGGCCGAAGCACGACGAAAACCCTACGCTCTGTTGGTGGACCTGGACTCGACCAAATACACCCGGCCCCTTTGCCGCCGCCTCCGCGCCGGCCGGAAAATCGGATTCATCAAGCGCGAAGGGCAGCGCTGGCGATTTTCCTTTATGTACGATGTTCTCATCCGCCGGCAGGACAAGGCGCACATCGACGGCCGCATCGACGCCCTGCTGGATTTTTTGGGGATCAGGGAGCGCTACCGGCCGTCGCTGAACGTCAATGAGCCGGCCGGCCGGCCGGAAACGGACATTATCCCGGAGATCGGCCGCGTGGCGGGCATCCACGTGGGTGCGGGCAATCCATTGCGGGTCCTGCCCGATTCCATTTTGCGGCCGCTAGTGGACTTCTGCCGATCCCACACCGTGCCGGTCTTGTTTTTGGGCGATGAACAAGAGGTCCGACGGGCGGCGGATCCGGTTTTCGGCGGCTATCCCCGGGCGCTGGTTCTGGGCCTGGCCGAATTAAAGTGGATGATCCACCGTCTGGCTGTGTTCATCGGCCCGGACAGTGGCCCCTTGCACCTCGCCGCAGCATTGGGCACCCCGTCCATCGGCCTGTTCGGTCCCAACCTGGCGATTTTGGCGGCGCCCCGAGATCCTCGGATCAGCATTTTTGAAATCGAGCTGCCCTGTCGTCCCTGTGACCAAAAATCCTGCCCTTACCATCAGCGCTGCCTGACCGGCTTGCCTGTCGAGGCCATCCTGGACCGATTACGCATCCTCCTGAAATGATCATGACCGGTCATGCCATCCCTCTTCGACAACTATCTCACAATAGAATTGGAAGTTACCGGAGAATCATTCCAAATTTCGGGTTGTGAAACTACCGGCCTGGGTCGTATAATTTCACTGTACGCGGTGGACGCCTGCGGGTATGGGCAAACAGGAGAGCGCACAGTGGAACGGGACAAAGCTCTGCAAGGATGGCAACAGCCGATGGACCGGCCGGAGTACCGGTTGATCCGGGCGGGGCGTTGCGCCTACATGGTGCGGCCCGGCTACGAGGACATTCTGTCCGAAATCGTACCCGGCAAAACCGGTACGGACAGCGTCCCCACCGACACCATCGGCCATGGCCGGCAGGCAACCACCCGTTTCCCGCTCCCCGGCCGGCCGGGCGAGCAGGGTGTGATCCGCTGGTCCAGCCGGGGCACATTCATGAAATACCTGCTGGGCAATATCTACCTGACCATCCGCACCCGCATGTTCGAGGAGGCCAAGGTCACCGCCCGTGCCCGGCGGCATGGCGTCCCCGTGGCCGATGTGCTGGCGGCCGGCCGGGAAACCATCGCCCCCCTTCTTTACCGGGGCTGGATCGTCACCCGGGAGATCCCCCGCTGCCAGGATCTGCGGCTGTTCCTGGAAACATTCCCCGACGAACCATCACCGGCGCAACTCAAGCGGAAACGGGACATTCTGGCGGCGGCCGGCACCGCTGTGGCAGCCATGCACGACGCCGGCATCTACCACTGGGATCTGCACATTCGCAACCTGCTGGCCGTCCCCGACGGCAGCCTGGAAGACCTGGTCTACATCATCGATTTCGACAAATCAAAAGTTTTTCATCCCATGCGCCGGCCTACCCGCATCCGCAATCTTATGCGACTCTTCCGCTCGCTGGTGAAACGGCCCACGGTCTGCGCCCATTTCACCCGGCGCGACCTGGAGCGCTTCCTGAGCGCCTATTTCCGCAGTGACCGGGCGCGGCGCCGGGCCGCCAATTGCCTCATCCGGCGCCACCTGTGGATCATCCGCCTGCACGGTCTCTGGTGGCGGCGTCATGGTCTGCGCTCGGCACTGGACAAGTACCTCTTCTAACTGTCCGTCAGTTTGGGGGACTGCCATCAGCGTGAATTCGCCATCTCGACCATTGACCATCCTGCATCTGGACTCGGAAACGGGCTGGAGCGGCGGGCAAACCCAGGTGGCCGCCCTGGTGGCCTACCTGGCTGGCTGCGGCCACCGCAACGTGGTGGGCTGTCCCGGCGACAGCCGGTTGGCGGGGTGGTGCCGGCAGAAGGGGGTACCCGCCATCGCCGTCTCCATGCGCCACGATCTGGACGTGGCCGCGATCAGGGCTATCCGCCGGGCGCTCCGGGATCAGCGACCGAACATCGTGCACATGCACACGGCCCGTGCTCACGCCCTGGGAGCCTTGGCTCATCTGTTGGCCGGACGGTTGGCCGTCATGGTGGTCACCCGTCGCATGGACTACCGCCTGCGCCATCCCCGCCTCAACCGGCCCCTGTACAACCGCCTGGTGGACCACGTCGTGGCCATCTCTTCAGGCGCCCGGGCGGGGCTGCTCGCATCGGGCGTCCGCGAAGACCACATGGAGATCATTCACAGCAGCGTGGACACGCACCGTTTCGTACCCGTCGACTCCGGGCCGGCGCGGAAACAGTGGGGACTCGCACCCGCCGACCGCGTGGCCGGCGTGGTGGGCACCCTGGTCCCGAGAAAGTGCCACTCGGTCCTGCTGGACGCCTGGCCGGCCGTGCGGGCGCGGGTACCCGCAGCCCGCCTCCTCGTCGCCGGCGACGGACCGCTCCGCGCCCGGTTGGAACAGCAGGCGGTTGATCTTAGTCTTACGGGGTCCGTCATCTTTCTCGGCCAGGTGGCCGACATCCGCGACGTGCTGGCGAGCCTGGACGTGCTGGTGCTTCCCTCACGCAAGGAGGGGCTTGGCGTGTCCATTCTGGAGGGAATGGCCATGGGCGTACCAGTGGTGGCCTCGGCCGTGGGAGGCATTCCCGACGCCGTCCGCGACGGTGTGAACGGCTTCCTGGTCCCGCCCGAGGAACCGGCGGCCTTAGCTGAACGGCTGGCCGACGTTCTGACCGATCCCGCCCTGGCCGGCCGTTTCGGCCGGGCCGGTCGGGAGATCGTGTGCGCCGAATTTACCGTGGAACAGATGGGACGGCGCTACGAGGAGCTTTATCGGCGGCTATTGGTCGCTCGCAGCGCCTCATCCGGCTGACGAGCGGTTTACAACGGATTCTCTTTTCTTCCAGCTTTATCCACTTCCGCCAGGAGATCCAGGGCGGCGGCATGGACCTGTTCTGGTGAAACGGCCCGCAGGCATTCCAGGGTTCGGCAGCGTTTCTTTCGGCAGGGCGAGCAGTCCACTCCGGCGTAGACCACGCGAAACGGAGTGAAGGGAGCCGGCTCGTTGATGACAGGATCCGAAGGGCCCAGGACGGTCACCACCGGTGTCCCCAGGGCAGATGCCATGTGCAATGGGCCGCTGTCGTTGGCCACGCACAGCCGCGCCTGGCCGATGACGGCGGACAGCTCCCGCAGCGACGAAGGCGGCATGACCATGGATTCCGTCCGGCAGCGGGCGCGGACGGTTTCGGCCAGCTCCTCCTCGCCCGGTCCCCAGGAAATGACCGCCGGCTGGCCGGTGGACTCGCGCAGCAAATCGGCCAGGGCGGCGAAGCGCTCCGGCGGCCACTGCTTGTAGCGGCCGCGGGGGCTGGTGCCGGGGTGCAGCAGAAAGAAGCCGCATGGTGCCAGACCGGCCTGGGCCATGAAGCGCCGGGCGAAGTCCCGCTCGGCGGCGGTGAGGGGCAGTCCGGGGCGCTCCATGGTGAGGGACGGGTCGAAATGCCGGGGGATGAGGAAATTCCGTTCGTAGCGCGACAGGCGGGCCGTGACGGCGGCCACGGTTTCGGTGTAGAAACGGTGGCTCCCCTCCCTGGCCAACACCGCCGAGTAGCCCACGCGGCGGGGGATGCCGGCCAGCCAACCGTACAGCGCGCTCTTGAGCAAACCGTGGAAGTCAAGGTACAGGTCGTAGCGCGTCGCCCGCAGTTCGCCGAGGAAACGGACCAGGGCGTGGGCCCGCGCCGGGGGCGATCCGCGGTGAAACAGGCGGCGGGGCACCAGGACCAGGCGCCGGATGTCGGGTAGGCCTTCGAGGACGGCGGCGCAGCGGTCCTCCACCAGCCAGTGGATCTCCGCGTCGGGGAAGAGGTGACGGACAGCCCGCACGGCGGGAATGGTGCGCACCACGTCGCCCACGGCCGACAGGCGCGCCACCAGGATCCGGCGCGGCGGGTCCGCCGGCGAGGTGTGTGCTTGCGGTGCGGTTTCGTTTATCGACACGGACAATCTCTCCGGATGCTGCTCCAGACGCATCGTCAACGACAGGTCTCGTTCAGCTACGCTGACATCCATCCATCGGTTTTAATTGTATCCACCGCCGCCGCCGTTCTCAATCCAAATGTGGCGGGTGGCGCCGGCATCTTGCCGGCAGCTCTTGCCCGGTGGCGCCGGCATCTTGCCGGCAGCTCTTGCCCGGTGGCGCCGGCATCTTGC
>JAFGRT010000147.1 GCA_016935015.1 Acidobacteriota bacterium
CCGGCATTCCGGCAGACGGCGATTTCGTTCACCGATCGCCGTTTCGCCCATTCGCCCGTCACTATGTCACCGTGAAGGTGCCAGGCTTTGTCACAAAAGTGTGTCAATGTCTTGAGGTCCGGCCGGCATTCCGGCAGACGGCGATTTCGTTCACCGATCGCCGTTTCGCCCCGTTACCGTTTCATGCGACTAGTTGGAAAGGAAGGCCTGCATCTGGTAAAGGTCGTGGTACACACCACGTCGCGACATCAGCGTCTCATGGTTCCCCTCTTCCACCAGCCGGCCGTGATCCAGCACCAAAATCCGGTCCACCGCCCGGATGGTGGACAGGCGATGGGCGATGATGATGGCCGTTCGACCTTTCAGCAGGTTCTGAATGGCATCCTCGATAAGCTGTTCCGTGGCTGAGTCCACATTGGCCGTCGCCTCATCCAGAATGATGATAGCCGGCCGGCGCACCAGCGCCCGCGCAAAGCTCAGCAACTGCTTCTGGCCGGCGGACAGCAACTTGCCCTCCTCCAGAACGTTCTGGTCATAGCCCAGTGGCAACATGCGGATAAACCGGTCCAGATGCACCTGCCGGGCGGCCGTCTCGATATCCTGCGACGAGATTTCGGGCTGGAAAAGGGAGATATTTTCCCCCAGTTTCCCCGTGAACAGGAACACATCCTGCGGCACAGTGGCGATTTGATGTCGCAGATCGTGCAGGTCATAACGGCGGATGTCCTGACTGTCGAGCAGGATACTGCCCGACTGGATATCGTACAGCCGGTTCAGCAGACTGATGATGGTCGTTTTTCCGCTGCCGGTGTGGCCGACCAGGGCCACCCTCTCGCCGGGCCGGATCCGGAAAGAGAGGTCTTTGAGTATCGGGCTGTCCGGGTTGTAGCTGAACTCGACATTCCGGAATTCGATCTCGCCGTTCACCAACTGAGAGACTGTCACGGCGGCGGGCTGATTGCGAATGGACACCGGTTCGTCCAGCAGGCGGAACACCCGTTCTGCAGCGGCCATGGCGGATTGGAACATGTTGAATTTTTCGGCCAGCTGGCGCAACGGCATGAAAAACATGTTGATATATGCGAAAAAGGCAAAGATCTCGCCGACCTTGACGGTCATGCCCAGGGCATAATGGCCGTAAAACAGGATGATCATCATGCTCAAGTTGGAAACCAGCGTCAGAATGGGGAAATACAGGGCGTAGGAATGCACGGTCCGCAGATAGGCGGACAGGTAATGCCGGTTGTGTCCGGCGAAACTCTGCTGGGCGCGCCCGGCCACATTGAACAGCTTGATCTCGCGAATGCCGGTAATGGTTTCGTTGAGAGTGGTGTTGATTTCGGCGTTGGCCTTGCGCACACCGCGGAAACCGGTCCGAATGCTGCGCCTGAACAAGGCTGTCGCCAGCACGAACAGCGGGATGGTGATGAAGGCCAGCAGCGCTAGTCGATAATTGAGCAGGAACATGGCTGCCGAAATGATGACCACCTTCAACAGCTCCGCGATGACGGTGACGATTCCCTCGGAAATGAATTCCCGGATGGCTTCCACGTCATTGGTCACATTGGTCAGGATTTTACCGACGGCGGTGCGGTCAAAATAGTCACTGGACAGATCCAGGACCTTCTGTAGCAGATCCAGCCGCAGATCGAACAGCAACTTCTGCCCAAGCCATTGCACCAGCACGCTGAACAGAAATTGGCAGACGAACGCGCCGAGCAGGATGCCACCCAGCAGCAGAACAATATGCTGCAGTCCATTCAGATCCTGGTTGGCCACGTGCTCGTCAATTCCGACCTTGATCAGGTAGGGCTGGAGCACCGACAGGAGGTTAAAGCCCAGCATGAAGACCAGCACCACCACCGCCAGCATGAGATGCCGGCGTACATAGCGGAGGAGTCTTCGCAACAGGTTGATGTCGAGATATTTAGGCGCCACGGCCTGCCTCCGACAGTGCCATTTCCATCTGCTGCAGCCGGGCCAGCCGGGCGTACAAACCACTGCCCGCACTCAACTCCTCGTGGGTGCCCGACTCCACCATGATGCCCTGATCCAGCACGTGGATGATGTCGGCGTTTTTCAGGGCGGAGATGCGATGCGAGACAATGATTAGCGTCTGCTGCGTTGGCAGGGCGTTGATCGCCTCCAGAATGGCCTTTTCCGTCTTGGCGTCCACGCTAGATAGGGCGTCGTCGAATATCAGGACCGGACTTGTCCGGTACAGCGCCCGGGCGATGGCGCACCGCTGTTTCTGCCCCCCGCTGAGGGTGATGCCCCGCTCGCCGACGATCTCGTCGAAGCCCTGGGCGAATGTTTCGATGTCCGAGGCCAGTCCGGCCTGGCGGGTCACCTCCCGCACCTGTTCCGGATCGACGCCCGACGGATCGCCCAGGGCGATATTTTCAGCGATGGTGCGCGAAAACAGGAACGTATCCTGTGGCACCAGGGCGATTCTGCGGAACAGGCTGTCGGGATCGATATCGCAGATATCCCGGCTGTTGATGAAGATCATGCCGCGGGCCGGCCGCAAGAGACCGCTGATGAGTTTAAGCAGCGTGGTCTTGCCGCTGCCCACCGTGCCGGTGATCCCGATCACCTGGCCCGGCGGGATGTGCAGGTTGATGTCGTGCAGGGTGTCTTCGGTGGCGCCTGGATACCGGAAACGAAGGTGGCGACAGCGGAACTCGATGGCGTCGTCCGCCAGTTTCATTTGCCCGGCCTGACGCTCTTCGGGCTGGTCGAGCAGATAATTGATTCGCTCCATGGCCGACAGGCCTTGCTGCAGCAATGACAGGATCCAGCCCAGGGAAAGGACGGGAAAACTGAGATAGCCCACCATAATGTTGAATTGCAGCAGCTCGCCGATGGTCAGTTCGCCGGCAATGACCTGCCGGCCGCCGACCCACAGGATCATCAGCTCGGTCAGCCCCAGGATGGAGATGAAGAAGGGCCATAAAAAGCCACGCAGTTTGGCGACGCTCATCTGGCGGCGGATGTATTCCCGGTTCAGGTCGCGGAAACGCTCCTTCTCCGTATCTTCCAGGGTGTACAGCTTGATGGTGGTGATGCCGGAAATGATCTGCCAGACCCGGCTGTTGATGGCGGCGACGGATTCCTGAATTCGCCGGTACATGGGACGCAGCATGGGCATGACCACCACGATCAAGATGGTCAGCACCACCAGAATGATACTGACGATGAGC
The DNA here is from genome assembly GCA_016935015.1 of Acidobacteriota bacterium. Taxonomy (GTDB): domain Bacteria; phylum Acidobacteriota; class JAAYUB01; order JAAYUB01; family JAAYUB01; genus JAFGRT01. The sequence goes on from JAFGRT010000147.1 coordinate 3,204, forward strand.
ATCAGCGACCCGCTCAGGCTGATGAGTACCGGGAAAAAAAACAGGATCCGGCTGATGGAGTTGGGGACATACATGATCCCTGGCCCCAGGAGGGTGCGGACATCGTTCAGGTCGTTGGTGCTCCGCGAGACGACGTCACCGGTTTCATGGCCCTGGTAGAATGCATAATCCAGATCCAGGATCTTTTTGAAAATCCTGGCACGCAAATCATATTCGATTTTCCGGGAGGCGCCGATGATCAGTTTGCGCATGTAGAACATGCATATACAGGTTACCAGGGTGAACACGCCTGCCCAGACGAGCTGATCGGTGATGATGTCGAGGCGATTGGTGGTGGTTACCTCATCCAGAATGCGCTTCATGTACTCCGGGACTTTTACGTAGCCGTAGTTCTGGAGCAGCATGAACACGAATCCGAACCAGAACCACCATTGGTAGCGTTTCAGATAGGGGAGCAAAGTAACCAGCTGCTGCCAGGAGGATTTTACCTTGGCGATGGGTGGGATTTCGGCGGTGGTCTGTTGCATGATGGTTCCATTTGGTCAGGGAAGGCTGGTGTGGTGGGCATGCCGGCCGACCGCTCCCAGCATACACCAACATTCCCCGGGATTGAAATGGTTTTGATGCATGATGAAGATGTTCGTCTCCACCTTTGGTACCTGGGGACGGATCACACATTCCAGGTGATGGCCGACGCCTGTGCGGCAGCTTCGGGCCAACAGTTGTGAAGATCCTCAGTGCACCCGCGCCGGTTCGCTCCATTGCCCATTCGTCAGTTCGGAAACACGGTGCCAGGCTCTGTCACAAAAGTGTGTCAACATGGCGGGGATCCATCCCGCCGTCCGGCCGCCGGCGGCTGCGTTCGCGGCGCGACGTTTCGACCACGCGTCCCGTCGCCGTTTCGTCGATGATTTCATGGATGGGTAAGCAGTGAGGCCGGCCGGCCTATTGCCATCCCGGATAGCAGACCAGTGCGCCGGACACGATATCACACCGTTTCAGATTGTAGGGCAGCTCGAAGGGCTCGCCGGGAACCATGGGGGGGCGTTGGCGATGACCAACCTGTCCGGCCAGGGATTCCACCAGTAATCCGGGGATGGGAATTCCACGGATCCGCAGGGATTCTACCTCGTAGCGACCCCGGTAATTGTCCGACTGGAAAAGGATGGTGGCTTCCACCTGGTGATCGCCGCTGAAAATCCACATAAAGGCGTTGGCCAGGAAAGAATCCAGTTTCAGATTGGCTTTTTTCAGGTTGGCGATGGCCCGGAACGTCATGCGGTTTTCCTGCAACCGGACCCGAACGTCACGGGCGGCAGAGTTGAAGATGTCATCCTGGTTCTCCACCAGATACGCGTTAAGCTCGTCGTTGCTGATCACCACCGGCTGGCGGGCCTGTCTTTCCTGCAGCTCGAAGAGCTTTTGCTGGCATTCCCTGGCCAGGGCCAGGCGGCTGGCGTCGCCGGCTGACGCATGATCATCGGCGGCCCGGGTGAGCAGACCAGGGGCCGCAATCAGAATCAGGGACAATATCACGGGGTTGAGTTTTCTCATGCTTCCTTATCCGAGATCATGAAGTACATTTCCTTGGATTCCTCAATTTCCTTGAAGAATCGCGCCAGGCTGTGCATGAGATCCGAACGGGCCACGATGGTGCCGGGATGATCGCCGTACACATTCTGGTGGGCGCATACTTTGACTCTTCTTTTCAGGATGAAGTTCACGAGCTTGATGGAATCGGTGCTGATGACATAATCAAAGTTGCCGTTGATCAGATTGATAACCTGCCGCGCCGTCTCATCTTCCAGTGAAGGGATCTTCTGCATTTCCCGGATGATCAGCTTTTTGTAATTGGCGAAAAACGACTGATAGTCGGACAGGGCCTGCCGGGCCGTCTGCAGGATCCGTTGCACCAGATGACCCGGCGTCTGGTACGAGTTGAGGCGGAATCCGCATTCGCAAACGGGGGTCTGTTGCAGGAGATCCTCCACAGGATAAGGGCATTCCTTACGGTGAAGCAAACTGAGCAGGTGGTTGAGTATGATCAGGTGATAATGATCCACATACAGCAGCTTGGAGAGATAAGGCAGATTTTTCCACCAGCGCTGTTGGATCAGGGTGCCCAGTTCGCTGTCGGCCCACAGTTCCTGCAGCTGCCGGTCATGTCTTTCCCGGTAATACTGGCTATAGCGGGCCTTGAAATCGTTGAAATTGTTCTGAAACCGTTCGCGCCGGGCCGGGTCGATGAGGCGCGCTGGTCGCTCGAAGGATGAGGATAGATCATAACGCAGGTTTTCAATGTTCTGGTCGGAGGTTTTTTCGGAAATCAGGATGTATTTCTTGGCGTCAATAAAAAACCGGTTCCAGCGGAGATAATCGCGAATATTGTCAATTTCTTGCAATACGGAGCGGAAGGCCTCCAGATTGTTGGAAAAGGCCCGGGCCAACAGGGACAACCCCTCCTCCAGTCCGTATTCGCCAGAGCAGATATTTTCCACGATATTCAGGATGGCACTGGCGTTCCGGTAACAGGACTGGAGTTCACGCCACAGCTGGGTGGTCACGAGATCGTTGGCCAGTTGTTCGAGCAAGGTGTCAAAGGATTGCTGCTTCTCCTCGCCCAGCCATTCCTGAAGCAACCCACGTAACTGGCGTCGGGTCTGAGTGAAATTGGTGGTGGTGGCCTCCAGGTCCTGCGAGCAGAGCGTAAAGCCCCATTGCAGCAGTTCCGGCAGGGGGAGGGTCTCGCCCTCCATGGCCTGAACCGAGTCGAAGAAATTCAGGTCGATTTCGCCGGACAAACTCATCTGGTTGACCACTTCCACTTCGGCACGATCGCTTTTGAAAATTTTGATCTTGCCGGCGGCGACCAGGGAAAAGAGAACGATGTCGATGACCGCCGGTTGAAAACCGTAGGGTGATTGGGTGAGGACATTTCGAAAAAAGGAGAGCGGGAAAACTGTTTTGGGATAGGAAGTGACCAAGCAGATGATTTCCGAAATGTAACCCAGTTCCAGGAAGGAATCCCGTTCCGGCTGGAAAGACCAATTGCCGTCGACATGGGCCGATAGTAAGCCCAGCGGTTTCATGATGCTCTGAATGCTTGGCCGTTCATCCTCATCGGCCGGAGCGCCGTTTAAGAGATAGCGAACGATAATGCCGCGCCGGCCCTCCAAATCAGGGGGTGCCGTGAATTCCGGGTGGGCGGGAAACATTTCGCTGAACGTCCGCTGGAGATGGGCGCTGATGGTCGAAGACAGCAAGTCGTCCGCCGAACAGCCTGAAAGGGAGATGGTCTCTCCCCGGAGGATGAGGGCACCTTCTTCAAAATACTTTCGTCTCAGGAGTTCTGTCAGGAAACGTTCCTCCAGTTCGCGGCGCTGGAGATATTCGTCATCCAGATCGTTTTCGGAGAATATGGCCCGATGCTCATCCGCCAGGAGCAAGGTGGTCTGTGATAACCTCGCCAGTTCTTCCTCGTTGAACTGCACCGGCGCGACAATGACCAGGAAAGGATAATTTTTGGACAGGGTGACGTAGGTCTCCAGCAGATCCGGGGCGGAGAAGGGGGAAAGCACCATGATCTGCCAGTCGAAATATTCGTTTCGCGAATGGGGGCCGAATCCGGAAACGGTGCCGGGCAGTGGCGGTGGCGGGACCACCTGGGCCAGTTTTTTCATCCTGTCCAGATTGCCCGATTCCAGGATCACCTGGAACATGGGGCGGGTGTGACGCTCGGTGGGGCGCAGGTGAAGCTGGTCATAATAATCCGCCCAGCACGACAACCCGTGGCGAATGGTGCCCCGCCAGCTGATCTCCAGCGGCTGGACGGAAATGGGCGCCTTGATATTCTCTTCGTTGATCTGCAGGTCCGGCAAGAGCCGGCAGGTTGTCTGGAACACCAACCGCGATCGTTTTTCGTCCAGCTTCTGCTCTTTGGCGGCGAGGTCTTTCAACACATGTTCGAGAGACGTATATGTTGCCGAGACGATCTGGTAGACATTCTGGCCACCCATCTCCTGTTTGCGGATAGACTCGGGGGCATTGGCGACCATGTAGTCCAGAATGGCCTGGACATCCTCGTAAGCCACGGCCCGGCCCTGATATTCGGACAGAAGCAGGGCGTTGATGACGTTTTCAACGGAAGGAGTGTATTCCTCGGTAATGCTCAGCAAAAATACGGCCTTCAGGATCATCCTCGCCAGAAGGCGCTGGGCCACGGGCATGGTGTCGATGGTTTCTTTCTGGATGGTCTGGAACGATTCCAGGGCAATGTGCAGATCGTCGATTTTGCGGAATTCATGCTGCAAGGTGTCGAAGATCAGGTCGATGGTGGCCAGGGCCGTACAACGGTAGGTGAGGATCTTGTTGGCCGTGGAATAAATGAATGACAGCAGGGAAAAGTTCTTGATGAACCGGTGCAGGTAGAAGCTGATCTGGAAAGTGATGGGGTGGATGGGGTACACATCCTGAAACAGGGCCGGTTCGGGATTGAAATACGGCTGGTGGGAGGTCAGGTGCTGGTGAATTTTTTGCAGGCCTTCCCGCTGGTGCGGCGTTTTGATGAGGATGTTGCGATTGATGAGTTCGAGGATGTTCTGCTTGGTGATGGTCAGCGTCAGGATATGATTGGGTAGCTGATATTCCACGATCTTGTTGTGCAGCGATTGGTAGCGATTGGTGTAGTCGGGCGGGGCCAGCAGGTGCTGGAAAAACGTGCTGACGAGATACAGCGGGTAGTCAGGGGTGGCCAGTGCCAGGGTCAGTAAGAATTCGAGATCGGCCATTACCCGGGTGAGATTGCGATAGGCCAGGATCTTTTCCGAAATATCGTCCAGCAGGATCAGCAGCTCGAAGCCGGCCGGGATGAGATCGGTGATGAATTTGATCTGCTCGTCGGAATCGCTCAGTTCCAGCCAGTCTTCCAGGCTGGGAACCTCTGTCGTGGTAAAGCCGCCGAGGGCGGCGCTGAAGCGATGATAGAAGATCTCCCGGAAATTTTCCTCCTGATTGGGAAAGCACTGGATGTCCACGATGAGGAGTTTCTTCTTGCGGATGAAGGACAGCTTCTCCCGAAGAGCCGGATCCAGTTTGTCCGACAGGCCGGGTGAGGCCAGGGCTTCGCGCAACACGGCCAGGGAATGGGTCTTGCCGACACCCCGGTCCCCGCAAAGGAATATGGCCCGGCGGTCCGAGCCTGCCGGCTTGGCCAGTTCGGCGAACAGTATTTTGAAATTGGCGACGGATTCGTTGGTAAATAGATAGGACTGGATGATGGTTTCCGGCGACAGCAGGTCGACGGTGTAGACACCGCTGTATGGCTTCAGGGAGATGAAATCGCGTATCTTGGAGTTGCTGATCATATCCGTTGCGGTTGTCACGTGGCCCCCGTCCAAGGAATTGTAACAAGTCAGTGATGGGTCTGGCAAGATCTATGGGGTTCTGTGCCTGTAAAAAAATACAGCTCTTCCGTTTCCGGACAGGCGGAGTCCGCGAGCTCGCCCGACCGGAGGCAGACCCGACAGCGGGTCAACCCCGCCGGCGGGCGCGGCTGCAGCGGAACAACGGGGTAAACCTGCTGCGCGCGCTCCAGGAATTCGGCAAAAACCAGTAAGGCGCTTTCACCGCCGCTGAGGGGGAAATCCCGGTTCTGGTCGTAGCCGACCCAGATACAGCAGATGAGGTTGTCACACAACCCCACGAACCAGCCGTCGTGGGCCGTGCCGGTCTTGCCGGCCAACGTCAGTGAGGGGGCGAGGTCGCGGAGTCGCCGGGCCGTTCCCCGGTTCACCACGGCTTGCATCATGTCAAGTGTGATGAAGGCGGCCTGCGGACTGCTCAGGGGCCGGGTGGTGGACGCGGGTATACCGGCTGGCAAGGAAAGAGGAGACCAGGGGTGGGACGGTTTCAGGCGCCCTTCGTTGAGAAAGATGGTGTAAGCTGTGGCGATTTCCAGCGGCGTTACGTCCAGGGTGCCGAGGGCGACGGACGGATACGGTGTGGCCGGCCGGGCGAAGGTGAACCGGTCGAGGTACCGGGCGACGGACGGAAAGCCGACCCGCTCGGCCAGTTGAACCGTGGCCGAGTTGAGGGAGCGGGCCAGGGCCGTTTCCATGATCACCGGCCCGGCATACCGGTTGCGGTAATTGTGGGGCCGATAAGAGCGCCGGCCGTAGCGGATGGTCACCGGACGATCGTCCACCACGGTGGCGGCGGTAAGCCCCAGATCCGGATTCTCCGCCCCTTTCTCGATCAGAAACATGTAGATCAGGGGTTTAAGTATCGAACCGGCTTGACGATGCGCAAAGACCGCCCGATTGAACTGGCTGACCCGGTAGTCTCGACCGCCGGTCATGGCCAGAATCTGGCCCGTAGCCGGCGCGAGGACCACCACGGCCAGTTGAAGATCAGCCGCCGGTTCGGCGGGGTAGTCCCGAGCCAGTTGGTGGACAATCTGCCCGTAACCCGCCGTCATCGCCTCTTCGGCCGCCAGCTGAAGCTCCAGATTCAGGGAGGAGTGCACGTCGTCCGTGGGCCGGATTGCGCCGGTCGCCAGCAGGCGTCGAATGTCGGTGGCCAGGTAGTCCAGAAAATACGGCGCCGGGGGCAGATCGTCGAATACGTCGGCCTGGGGCTGGGGCAGTGGAGCGGCGGCCGCGATCATGGCCTCATCGGGCAGGATATAGCCGGCACTCTCCATGGCCTCCAGGATAAGATTTCGTCGCTCCAGGGCCAGCTGGGGATGCCGAAAGGGGTGCAGCGGGTTGGGGGAGCGGATCAGGCCGGCCAGCAGGGCGCATTCGGGCAGGTTCAGATTGCGGATGTCCTTGCCGCAGTAAATGGCGGCGGCCTGGCCCAGTCCGTAGATGGACAAAGAGGCGGTCTGGCCCAGGTAGACCTGGTTGGCATAAAGCTCGAACAATTCCTTTTTGCCGAGACGGGTTTCCAGGATGAGAGAAATAAAGGCTTCCTCGAGTTTGCGGCGAAGCGTCTTCTCCGGCGTGAGGAAGAGATTCTTGGCCAGCTGCTGGGTGATGGTGCTGCCGCCCTCGACGACCTGTTCAGCCTGCAGGTTGCGGACAAAAGAGCGGATGATTCCCGGCAGATCCAGCCCGGGATGATCGAAGAAACGCTGATCCTCGGCGGCCAAAACGGCATACACCAGATTGGGGGGCAGCTGGTCATACAACACCTGGATGCGGCTTTCCCCAGACCGCTGGGCCGAGAGGCGGGCCGGGCGGATGGCGAACCGGGCCAGGGGCTGACCGGTCTGCAGCTCGGTGACGGCGGCCACCTGATCATCATCGAACCGTATCCGGCCCCGCAACGGCGTGCCGTGGGGCCTTGGACTCCAGTCAAAATCGTTGACCACCAGGATGGTCTGCTGGTCGGGGATGGGTTTGTAGGCCGGCGGATCTTCCAGGAAGCTCGACAGCTTGTACCCTCGTCGTTCCAGCGTTTGGACCAGGTCGTCGTAACTCATGGCCTGACCGGGAAACAGGATGGAGGGCGCGCTATAAATGGAAGGGAAAACTTCCCACGGGCGTTCGCGGATGGCCCGGTCGATACGTTGCGAGTAGTGGCGATAAAAGAAGATGAAGACACCACCACTGACCAGCAGAACGCAGAGGAGCAAGGCCAGCGTGGATTTCAGCAGCCGACCGGTATGGATGCGAATAATGACTTTCATGCGCGTACCCGGAGTCTGGACACCTGCGGAAATGATAGGGATTTATCGCCGTGGACACAACGATTTTCTCCAATGAGAGCCGCTACGGACCGGGCGGCGGCATATCGAAAGCCAGCTGTGCAGGGACTCATGAGTGACGCCGCTGCTGGAAGAAATCCTGCAGCAGTGCGCGGCACTCGTCGGCCAGAATCCCACCCGAGAACTCAATAGTATGATTGAAGAGCTCCGGGGCGCGGAGATCCAGCCGGGAGCCCAGACAGCCCCACCGTGGATCGGGTGTGCCGAAAAACAGCCGGCGGATGCGGGCCTGGACGCAGGCCCCCAGGCACATGATACACGGTTCGAGGGTGACGTAGAGGTCGCAGTCCGTAAGCCGGTAATTCCCGATCCGCCGGGCAGCCTGGCGGATTGCGACGATTTCCGCATGGGCGGTGGGATCCGTGTCGGTGATGGTGCGGTTGTAACCGTCGGCCAGCAGCCGGTCGTCGGCCACGATAACCGCGCCCACCGGCACTTCGCCGACGGCCCGGGCCCGCTCTGCCTGTTGCAGGGCGAGTCGCATCCAGTGTTCGGCGGTTGTTTCGCCCATGCCGTTTTCTCCAGAGCGCAGGTTGGTTTTCAGAGCGGCCATGGCGGACCGGCGCCAATCGCCCACCGAGAGTACCACCTTCCCGGCCGGCATGCAATGAAAAGTCCGGCCGGCCAATCCATTGCGTTATCGATACATTTTTGTGACAGAGCCCGGCACCGTTGCAGCGAGGGGGCGAAAGGGCGAGGGGGCAATCCCCGAACGTAGACGCCGTCTGCTGGACGGTGGAATGGATGGACGCGATTTCGACACACTTTTGTGACAGAGCCTGGCACTGTTGCGGCGAGGGGGTGAGGGGGCGAGAGGGCGAGGGGACAGCAGGCCCACCGGCAACGGGGCACCGGTGAAGCGGCGACCCGGTGATGGCCACCGCCGACAGTCGTCCGGGGCGACCGTCAGTCGCCGCATCCATCGGGGCGGGAAAGGCCCCGACCGCGCCGGGTCCAGGTCGGCACCAGACGGTAACGGATCAGGTTGCCCAGGGGGAAGTGCAACCGGGGCCGGACGTAGCAGCTGGCCAGATAGTCGCGGCAGGCGGCGCAGTCGCGCAGGGCGCGCTGCATGGAACGATATCCCTCGCTGCCGAACACGTCGGCCAGGCTTTGCCGGGCGCAGGAAAACGAGCCATAATCCGTGCCGGTGCCCGGATAGAGGGACGATTTCATCCCCGGGCAGGCGAACACTTCGCCGTCCTCCAGAATATTGACATAGAACAAGGGCACCGGGCAGGGCCGCGTAAACAGTTCATCCCCGAAATCCGAACCATCCCGCAGCCGACGATAGTATCCGGGCATCAGCCGGAGAAAAGGGTCATAGGGCCGGCCATAATGGGCCTGGAAGCGGTCCAGCGCTTCTTGCAGACGCTCGATGGAGGCCTCGGTGATCGTCTCCCGCCAGCGTCTGGCCGGTTCCGGATCGGCCAGCCGGGGGTAGGCGACATGGGCGGTGATGCGAAGCTCGAAGGCCAGGCCATCGGTCAGGCGTGCCAGATACTCCAGCTGGTCGACATTCCAGGGCGCGGCCTGGGTGACGATCTGGCAGGTAACGGGCGGATTCTGCCGGCTGAGCAGGGCGAGGGCGTTGAGCACCCGTCGATAGGAGCCGGGCTGGTTCCGGACGGCATCATGGGTTTCCTGGTCGCCATCCAGGCTCAGGGATACCAGGTCCACCCCGGCGCGGGCCAGGGAGATGGCCCGTGACGAATCCAGCAGGAACCCGTTGGTGACCAGATGCACGTAGGGCACCACCTGTTTGGCCAGCCGGATCCGTTCCTCTAGATCGGGCAGCAGGAGGGGTTCGCCGCCGCTCAGGTAGAGGTAGGCTGTCCGCATGGAACGCAGCTGGCGGAGGATCCCGGTGTAGAGCGCCCATGGCATGTTCCCGATGGAATCCTCATGGGGCACGTAGCAGTGGTCACAGCGGAAATTGCAGTGCCGGGTCAGGCACAGATTGACGATGAGGGGTGACGAGGCACCGGCCAGGCGCCGCCCGTACCAGCGCAGCACGGGGATGCCCAGACGCGCGAGCCTGCCAGGGGCGGCGAAACGGTTCATGGACGTTCCTCCCGGTCCTGGACGGGGCCAACGGTTCGAATATCCTTTCGAAACTGCCACAACCGCCGCAGATAATAGACGGTGTCGGACCACATCCGGACGGTGGTGCCCGAGGCATGATCGCGTTGGTAAAGAGCGGGGATCTCCAGGATGCGCAAACCGCCCCGATGGGCGCGGACCATGATTTCGGTGTCCCAGAACCAGTGGGCGTCCCGGACCTGGTCGAGAACAGGTAGCACGCGCTGCCGGCTGAACATCTTGCAACCCGTTTCCGTATCGGCCAGCGGCACCTTGAGCCACCACCGCACCAGGCGGCTGTACCCCTTGCTCAGGATCTGGCGGTGCAGGGACCGCAGCGACCAGGGATACCAGCGCCGGGCAGTGGCGATATCGGCCCCGTTTTCGACGGCCATGACCAGCGGCAAGAGGTAGAACGCGTCGATTTCCAGGTCGATGTCAATGTAACCGGCGATCCGGCCGGCGGCCAGCCGCAAGCCGTGCGCGACGGTGGCGCCGCGGCCCATGTTCTGCGGATGAATCACCAGACGTTCGCGGGGGTGACCTTCCGTCAGGCGGCGGATCATGTCCGGTGTCCCGTCGCGGCTGCCGTCATCGATCAGGATCAGTTCGTACGATCCGTGGTAAAACCCGAGCACCTCACGCAGGCGGCGGATGCTCGCTTCGATGACGCGCATTTCGTTGAAACAGGCAACGATGAGACTGAGATCCGGGACCGGCCGGCTGGAGTGTTCCCGGGCTTCATGCATGCCTCGCACCGGATGGCTGTCGGATGTTAGCGTCATTGTGCGCCCCGCCGCTGTCGCTGTTTGCTGAATGTGGACCGGTCAGAATTATTTTGACGGCCGGTTCCTGACTTTGCAATAATATTTTTCCGGATCATCACGCAGCGGTCAATGCGCATCGACAGCCGGGGAACACGGCATGCCAGTATATGGAAGCATAGTTGAAAAAACCTACGCCGCCCTGGCCGCGCTGACCCCGTTCCATGCCTGGAACACTTTCCAGGACCTTCTCCGCCAGCAGTACCTGCCCGAAGACGATCTGCGACAGATTCAATGGCGCCGGTTCCGGAATATCCTTGAACATGCCTGGGCCCATGTTCCGTTTTACCGCCGGTGCTTTGACCGGGCCGGTCTGAAACCGGCCGATATCCGCTCCCGGGAAGATATCGCCCGCCTCCCGTTGACCGATCGAACGGAACTCGCGGCGGCCTTTCCCGATGCATGCCGGGCCAATACTATACCCCGCCGCCAGCTCCGGCTGGTGGAGACGTCCGGTACCAGCGGCGCGGGGCCTTTCCGCCTATGGATCGATTGGGACGCCCTCAACGAGAAGTACGCCCTGCTTCTGCGAAACTATTCGTATGCGGGCTGGCATTTCGGGCGGCGGATGACGGCCCTCTGGAATCAGGCGCACGAGGATTATCGGCCCTGGTGGCGGCGATCGGTGTTGAAGACGGTGGTCTATCATTTGTTCCACCGAAAACGATGGCTGCCACCCCTGGGCCCGGTGGGTCCGCTGGACGAGGCCGGGGCGCAGATATATCGGCGTCGGCTGATGCGGTTGACTCCCTTTCTGCTGGAAGGGGACGCCCGGGCGCTGTACGAGGTGGGGCTTCGCTGCCGGCCGGGGAACCTCCGGCCGCCGCCGGTACAGGTCATTTCCTCGGCGGCTTCGGCCACCAGCGCGGATCTGCGCCGCGATCTGGAGGCGTTGTGGGGTGCGCCGGTGCTCAACAACTACGGCCCGCACGAAGCGGAGGGGCTGGCGTGTGAATGCCTGGCGCGGCAGGGAATGCACCTCTCCCTGGACGCCTATCTCGTGGAATGGATCGTCGACGGACGGCCCGCCGGGGCAGGTGAAATGGCCGAATTGGTGATTACCGACCTGGGCAACCGGGCCATGCCCCTAATCCGCTACCGCACGGGCGATTTGGCCCGGGCGGGTATGCGGCGGTGCACCTGTGGCCGAACGCTGCCGGTGATCCACGACGTGGCGGGGCGGCAGGCTGATGCGTTATGGACGGGCCGGGGGTGGTTCACGGAGACTGATTTCCAGGACCTTTTGCGGCCGCTGGGGATGGCGTATCGGTGCCAGCTCGTCCGGGAGGCCACGGACGCCTACCGGGTGCGGTTTATCGATCCGGCCGGCGTTGACGGGGACGTGGCGCGACGGCTGCAGGAGGCCCTGGGCCAACAGCTGGGCCCGGCCGCCAGGCTCGTGATGGAACCGGTGGCGATGATCCGGCCCGAGCCTTCGGGGAAATTCCGGCCGTTGCAATGTCCCGGCGGGGAGGGGGCGTGACATGGGCTGGCGCAAGGTGCCCCGCTTCCGGCCCTATATCACCGGGCAGGCCGTCCGGCGGATCCTGCCGCTCCTGATGCAGGGCAAAATCCGGGACGGCGAGTGGGTGGAACGATTCGAACGGGAGTTTGCGGCCTATATCGGCCGGCAATTCGCCGTGGCCGTGCCGTCGGGCCGGATGGCCCTGCTGCTCTGCCTCCGGATGCTGGAGTTGCGGGAGGGGGACGGGATCATCGTACCGGCGTTCACCGTGCCCGAGGTCGTCACCATGATCCGGGTGCTGGGACTGACGCCGCAGTTCGCCGATGTGGATCCGGAAACCTGCAACCTGACGGCGGAGGCGGTGGAGGCCAGGATTACGACGGCCACACGCGCCGTCCTGCTCACGCATCTGTTCGGCAAGCCGACCCAGGTGGCGGAAATTCTGGCAGTGGCCGCCGCCAACGGGCTGACGGTGATCGAGGACGCCGCCCAGGCCTGTGGCGCCAGTTACCGAGGCGTCCGGACGGGAAATTTCGGCCGGCTGGCGACGTTCAGCTTCGGGCTCGTCAAGAACCTCAACACCCTGGGCGGGGGGATGATCGTGACCGACGACCCGGCGCTGGCGCAGGGGCTGCGTCGCGAGCTGGCAGAATTTCCGCCGGCGCCACGCCGGACGGTGCTGAAGAATCTGCTGTTCTGTGTGTTGCTGCGGCTGGCCACGCAACCGGTCGTTTACTCCCTGGCGGTGCATCCCCTGCTGCGGCTGCTGGATCGTGCCGGTGCGATGGACCGGGTCGACCGCGCGTTCGATGAAAAGGAGATCGGGATGACTGAAATCCCGCCCGCCTATCGTCGCAAGTTTACCAATCTGCAGGCCGCCCTGGGCTGTGCCATGCTGGCGGATCTGGACCGTCTCAACGACCGGCGCCGGCGTTTTGCGGAGAGTGTGCTGGCAGGGTTGTCCGACCTGCCCGGTCTACGGTTGCCGGCCCGGGCCGGGGACGCCAGGGAGATCCATCTCAATCTGCTGGTCCGGACCGGGCAGCGTGGGGAGATCCTGCGTCGGCTGCGCCGCGCCGGGGTAGACACCACCCGCGGATATCTGCGCGATTGCGCCGCACTGCCGGTGTTCGCGGAGTATGCCCGCCAAACCTGTCCGGGCGCCGCCCAACTGGCTGCCGACGGCTTTTACCTGCCGGTAAACCCGTTTTTCAGTGAAAAAGAGATCGGGCGGGTGATCCGCGCGACCCGAAAAGTGCTGCGGGAGGTGGGCGGATCATGAACCTGCGGCATCATCTGGGCAGCGCCCGGGCCATTCTGGCCGCCCGTTTCCGGGGCCGTCATGTTCCCCTCAGCGTCACCATGGCCGTGGCCGGCCGGTGCAATTACCGCTGCGCCTACTGCTCCCTCTGGACTGAACCGGTACCGCCTCTGCCCACCGATGAACTCCTCGGGCTGATTGATGGACTGGCCCGGGCCGGGATGCAGCGGATCGGCTTCTCCCAGGATGAACCCTTGCTGCGGAAGGATATCGGGCGCATCATCGACCACTGCAAGCAACGGGGTCTGTACGTCACCCTGGGCAGCAACGGCGCTCTGGTGACGGCCCGCCTGGCGGAGATACGGGAACTGGACGTGCTGGTCCTGTCGCTGGACGGCCCGCGGGAAATTCACGACCGTCATCGGGAACCCGGTGCCTATGAACGGGTGATGGACGCCCTGGCCGCGGCCCGCGCCGCCGGGCTGACCGTATGGATCACCACCGTCCTGACCCGGTTCAATCTCCGGCACATCCCCTGGCTGCTGGAGACGGCCGCCCGACATGAGGTCAGGATCGCCTTTCAGCTCCTCTATCACCTGGATCATGAGGCGACCAGCCACCCGGAACTTCTGCCGGACGCAACGGATTACCAGGCCGCCCTGGAAACCGTCCGCCGGGCCCAAAAAAGGGGGGCACCGGTGATCAATTCTCCGGCCCAGATTGACTTTTTAAAACGCTGGCCCGATTACGGCGACCCGCTCTGCAGTAATCTAACGCCTGACTCGCTCGCCTTGCGCTGCTGGGGCGGGCGCCTCTTCCTTCATCTGGAGCCGAACGGTGATGTATACCCCTGTTCGCAGCTGGTGGGCCGGCCCCTCAATGTCCGCACCCACAATCTGCAGGCGGCCATGGCCAATGCGGCCCGGCAGGCATGTCCCACCTGTTGTCTCGGCGGGGATTATGTAGAATACAACCTGCTGTTCGGCCTGCATCCCGGCTGCCTGTGGAATGCCCTGCGGGTGACCCGGTAGCGATCATCGACCGGCGGACGGTGGAGCCTATCGCGGAGCATGGGCCGGTGGCCGCAGGGGGGGGGCGGGCCTTTGGCCTCTTGTCCGGATACATTTTCCACTAACGGAAGAATGGCGCGGCGACGGAGAGCGCCGGCCGATGACGGCGTCAGATGGCGCCGATCCGGTTCAGGCCGTTCAAAGCGGCGACCCGGTATGCCTCGGCGAAAGTGGGATAATTCATGGTGGTGTTGACAAAATGCAGCAGCGAGTTGGACAGGCCCACGTCAGACATGACCATCTGCCCCACGTGAACCAGCTCGGCGGCCTGATAGCCGAAACAGTGTATCCCCAGGACTTCCAGGCTGTCCCGGTGAAACAGGATCTTGAGCATACCCGTCAAATGACCCGTGATCTGCGAGCGGGCGATATTGCGAAAAAAGGCATGACCGACCTCGTACGGAATTTTCTCTTCGGTCAGCGTCTTCTCCGATCGGCCCACGGTGCCGATTTCGGGGATGGTATAGATGCCGGTGGGAATGAACTCGTTGGGCTTGTATTTCTGGCAGCCATAGACGATGTGGGTGCCGGCCATCAGCCCCTGGTCATAGGATGTGCTGGACATGGCCGGGTAGCCGATGACGTCGCCCACGGCATAGATGTGCGGCACCGCGGTCTGGTAGTTTTCATTGACCTGGATGTGGCCGCGGTCGTTAACTTCCACCCCGATCCGGTTCAGGCCCAGGCCGTAGGAATTGCCGCTGCGGCCGGCGGCCCAGAAAAACAGGTCACTGATGATGGCTTTGCCGGACTTCAGATGGCTGACGACATGATCGTCGTGGTAATCAAGGCGGTCGAAAATCTCATTGTTGCGGATAATGGTCCCCTGTTCCCGCAGGTGGTAGCTGAGGGCTTCGCTGATCTCCTCGTCCAGGAACGGCAGCAGGCGGGGAGCCATGTTGATCAGGTTAACCTTGATGCCCAGATGACGAAAGGCCGATGCGTATTCGCAACCCACGACCCCGGCACCCAGAATGGTGATGGAGCGGGGCAGCTCGGTCATGGTGAGGACCGTATCGCTGTCCATCACCCGCGGATGGCTGAAATCCACATGCTTGGGCCGGTAGGGGATGGAGCCGGTGGCAATCACGAACGCCCTGGCCCTCAACTTCAGCGGCTCATTGCCGGCCTGCAGGACTTCCACGTGCTGCGAGTCGATGAAATTGGCCCAGCCGCTGATGATTTCGATATTGTTGCGGGCATAATAGCCTTCCCGCTCCCGGACCTGCATCCGCACCACATCGGCCATGCCTTCCAGCATGACCTTGTAGTCCACTCGCCGGGTCGTCTGGATGGCCTGAAAGAAGCGGTTCTGGCGGGCCTCCACCAGTTGTTCCACCATGTAAATCAGCGCTTTGCTGGGAATCGTTCCCGAATGGGTGCACACGCCGCCCACCTGGGTGTGGGCCTCGACCACGCCGACGCTCTTCCCCTCCTTGGCCAGCCGGATAGCGGCGCCCTCGCCCCCGGGCCCGCTTCCGATCACAACCACGTCGAACTCTCGCTGCTCCATTACGCCCCGTCTCCCGCTGATATCCACCCGATGGCTCCCATTATACAATGGCCCCTCATCCAATAAAAGCAATAGGTAGGATGAACAACCGGTGACTGGCGATTCCCTTTTCTGGTCGTCGGCTGACCGCCCCGGTCCGGACGGTCGGACCCAGGACTTCCGGCCTGGCCAGGGTCGCCGGTGGCGATGGATCCGGATCCCCTGGTGTAAAAGAGCGCTGGTTTGGATATAATGCAGGCGATGTTTTTGAAAAGACCAGGCCGGCGGAGGTTTCATCGTCTTTGAGACTGACGGAGCCACCGCCGGGCGAGTGTCCCGCCAATGGCGGCATCGGGCGAATGTGTATGACACGAACAAACCGACGATCCACTCTGGGGGAGCGGCTCTCGCGGCGTTTTTATCGCTGGCTGGCTCCCGATGTGGCCGATCTCACGCATCTCCGCCGGGTGTACTTCGGCGTCAAGTCCCGCATTCTTTTTCGTCTGGCCCTGTTGTTGCTGCCGTTGCTGGCCGGTGCCACCGGGTTGGTCTATTATTTCGACCGGCAAGGAATCCCCCTGGCCGAAATGGCCGGGCCGCTGGATGCATGGAACCCGATCGCCGACGGTTTCGGGACCACCGGTTTCTTCCTGGTGCTGTCGGCGGCGGTACTGGTGGTGGTCTTCGTGACGTTTGGCTGGTTGCTGCGCGGCGTGGTACAGAACCTGAAAAAACTGGAGCAGGGTGCCTTGCAGATGGCGCGCGGCAATTTCGACAAGCTTATTGAGATCGAAAGCCGGGACGAATTGGGGCGATTGGCGGATATCCTTAATTCCATGGCCGGCGACGTGCTCGAAAAGGAATCCATGAAGAGTTTCTTTTCCCTCTCCGCCCGCAGCATGATCCGCAGCACCCAGAGTGCCGGTGAAAAAATCGCTCCGGGCACGGTGCAGCGGCGGGAGATGAGTTTTCTGTTCACCGATGTGCGGGATTTCACCGCTTTCGCCGAGGTGAACGACCCGGAGGTGGTCATCGATACGCTGAACCTGTATTTCCGGACCCAGTATGACATCATCCGGCGGCACCGCGGCGATGTGGACGATTATGTGGGTGACCAAATCATGGCCCACTTCACTGGTCGGGACCATCGGCTACGGGCCTGTCAGACCGCCGTGGCCCTGATGGCCGAAATGGAAGAATTCAACGCGGCGCGGCGAGCCCGGGGCCTGTCGACATTCGAGGTCGGCGCCGGTGTGCATTCAGGCGTGGTGGTGACGGGCAACGTGGGCACCTCCCGGCGGATGGATTTTGCCTGCATCGGCGATGCGGTGAATGCCACGGCTCGCTTGTGCGCCCTGGCGGCGGCTGGGGAGATCCTTGTTTCGCGGGAGCATATGCGGGGTTTCGCCGACCGTTGCCGGTTGGGACGGGAAATGGGTTTAAGCCTCAAGGGAAAAAAGGAAAAGTTTGTCGCCATGCGGCTGTTCGATATACAATAAGGACCGGCGCGAATCCCGATGGGCCTCCGGCCGCAGTCCAATCTCGGGGTAGCGGGAGTCCGCCGGGGAATTCGTGGGGAAGGGAGCTGAACAAAAATGTTGCCTGAAGAGACCATCACCTGTCTCGGCCGAACCCGGGTTTTCTCGGGGATGGAGTATCCGGATCTGAGGACCGTCAGCCGGTTCGCGCAGGTGCGGAAATTTGGACCGGAAGACGTAATCATCGCCGAGGGGCAGAAGGCCGGCGCGCTCTTTATTGTTTTGTCCGGCGAAGTCAGGGTGAAGCTCTTTCGGGGCAAGCAGGCCCGGGAGCAGGCGCGTTTCACCGATGTCGATCTGAACGTTCTCGGACCGGAGGATTGTTTCGGAGAATACTCCCTCATCGACCACAAGCCGGCATCCGCCACCGTCATGGCCGTCGCTGACACGACGGTCTTTGAACTCACCCGCCCCAATTTTGAAAATCTGGTGGCCGGCAACGACCGCATCGCCCGCATCATTTACGGCAACCTGCTGCAAATCCTGATCGAGCGGTTGCGAAAGAAAGACCAGGAACTGGACCTCAGCTTCGGCATGTAGGTCTCCCGGGTCTCACCGATCCTGATTTCTCCCTTTCCCTGCCGTGGCTGTCGACGCCCGCCCTTCGCCCGGCAGCGGTGCCTGTTTGTCGGGCATATGGGGGGAATCTCTCCGGCCACCCACGGCACGGTGAACGATTCCGGCCGTAACGGACCATCACCTCCCGGCCCGGGGGCCTGTGGCATCACAACCATGATCTGACCCATTTACAGCCGGCGCATTGTCGGCTATCATGTCCTGCGCGCTTAACGCGGAACGATCCGAACATGGGAACCCGGCTGGCGATGACCACCTGCCTTGCCGGCGGAGCGAGGGCTCCGGACGTTCCGTTCTGCGCACCGCGTTCGAGGGACACCCGCGACAGGACGGGCTGCGGCTTGCCCGCGCCGGTCCATCGCCCGCTCCCTGTGGCCAGCAGCCGGACGCGCCAGCCGGAATATCAGGGAGGCCCGGTGAATCTCGTCAACATCCCTTTCAACCGCCCCACGCGGACCGGCCGGGAGCTGGAACACCTGGTCGCCGCCATCGAAAACGGACACCTGTCGGGCGCCGGGCCCTATACCCATCGCTGTCAGCAATGGCTGGCGGATACATTGGCCGTGCCCCGGGTTTTCCTGACCACATCGGCGACCCATGCCCTGGAGATGATGGCTCTCTTGCTGGAGATCCGCCATGGCGATGAGGTGATTCTGCCATCGTTTGCCTTCGTCAGTCTGGCCAACGCCTTCCTGCTGTTCGGCGCCCGGCCCGTGCTGGCGGATGTGCATGAGGATACGCTCAACCTGGATGAACGGTGCGTGACAGAGCTCATCACGTCTCGCACCCGGGCTGTCTTCGCGCTTCATTACGCAGGGATGCCTTGCGAAATGAAGGAATTGACAGAAATCTGCCAGTCGCGGCGGATCGACCTGCTCGAAGACCTGGCCCATGGTCTGCTGGCCGCATACGGGGGCCGGGCGCTGGGCACGTTCGGCCGGATGGCGGCCCTGAGTTTCCACCAGACCAAGATCCTGACCTGCGGCGAAGGCGGCGCCCTGCTGCTGAACGACGAGTCACTGGCCGACCGGGCGGCGGTCCTGCTGGAGAAGGGGACGGATCGATTCTCCTTTCTGCGGGGTGAGGTGGACAAATACACCTGGGTCGATATCGGCTCCAGTTATACGCCGGCGGACCTGCTGGCGGCGTTCCTCTGGGCCCAGCTGGAGGAGGCGGAAGCCATCCAGCAGCGTCGCTGTCGCTGTTGGGAGTATTACTATCGGCAGTTCCGGCAGGCCGCCGTGGAGAAGTACGGCGCGCGGCTGCCCGGATGGCCCGCCCATTGCCGGCACTCGGCCGGAGTGTTTTACCTCCTTTGCCCGTCCGAGACGTGTCGTGAAGCCGTGAAGAACTACCTGGCCTCCCGCGGCATACAGGCCACGTTTCACTATATCCCGCTGCATCTTTCCCGGATGGGCCGTCGCCTGGGCTATAAACCCGGCGATTTGCCCGTGACGGAGGATGTCGCCGGCCGCATCCTGCGGCTGCCCCTGTTCGATGGGCTGACGACGGATGAGCAGGATCGGGTAATCCATGGCGTGATGACCGCCCTGGCGCGCGGCGGGTGAATCGGGTGGGGGCTCAGGCGGCGAGGAAAGGGGGCGCCTCGCCCATCCGCCATGCACGCCCGAAGCACTCCCGCGTTCACTGGCCGCTGCCAGGGAGCGATGCGGTGAGCCGGGCGATGTCTGGCACGGAAGCTGGACCGCTTCTCCGCATTCTGCTACAATGTGGCTTCCATCCTGGTAGGGCAACGGCGCTCGTCGACAGTCGCCAGCCTGCCGGTCTGCCGGCTCCCGCGGGCGGGCATCGGACGGCCGGTCAGCCGCCATCACCGGACAGGACGGGCGGTGACGGCCGATGGGCGGCCGGAGCACACGGTACGGAGACACGGCATGTCCGAAAAACAGACTCCCATGATGCGGCAATATCACGCCATCAAGCGGAAACTGCCCGACGCCCTGCTGTTCTATCGCATGGGAGACTTTTACGAGCTGTTTTTCGAAGATGCCGTGGTGGCCGCCCGGGAGCTGGAGATCACCCTGACTGCCCGCGGCAAGGACAGCGCCGGCGTGCCGGTGCCCATGTGCGGCGTGCCTCACCATGCGGTGGAAAGCTATATGGCCAAGCTGGTGAAGAACGGCTTCAAGGTGGCCATCTGCGATCAGATGGAAGAGGCCCGGCCGGGCAAGCTGGTCAAGCGGGAGGTGGTGCGCATCGTCACCGCCGGCACCGTGACCGAAGATCTGATGCTGGAGCCCAAGGAGAACAATTTCCTGTGCAGTCTGCTGCAGCGCGGTGACGGTTTCGGCGCGGCCTTCCTCGATGTCAGCACCGGCGATTTTTTTACCACGGAGTATCGTGGCGAGGACGCCCAGAGCAAGCTCATTGTCGAGTTGAACCATTTCCAGCCGGCGGAAATCCTTTACCCGGCCGCCAACGCTCCCCTGTTCGCCGACCGGATCCTGGACATGATTCTGGAGAAAACCGTCCGCAGCGAGCAGGATGACTGGCTCTTCCGCCTCGATTTCGCCCAGCGGATCCTTCTTTCCCGCCTGCGCACCAACACCCTGGACGGCTTCGGCCTGGCCGGCCGCGATCTGGCCGTTGCCGCCGCCGGCGCCCTGTTGCACTATGTGGAGGAGACCAGCCGGCTGAGTCTGGACATCATCACCGGCATTCAGTTCTTTGAGGACAGTGACTTTCTGAAACTCGACACGGAGAGCGTCGCCAACCTGGAATTGGTGCAGGGCCTGGACGGCGGCAAGAAGCATACCCTCCTGCGTATCCTCGATTTTACGGTGACCCATATGGGCGCCCGCCGGCTGAAGAGCTGGATCCTGCGGCCGCTGATGAACCTGCACCGCATCACCGCCCGGCAGGACGGCATCGCCGAACTGGTGGACAACTATTTGATACGCGAGCGGTTGCGCGGCCAGCTGAAACCCATTCAGGACGTGGAACGCCTCTTGGGCAAGATCACCACCGGCACGGCCCGCCCCCGCGATTTGCTGGCCCTGAAAACATCGCTGGGCCAGTTCCCGGCCGTGCAAGAGCTGCTGGGCGGTCTGGCCGCTCCGTTTTTCCGTGAGAGCAGTGAACGGTTCGATCCCCTGGCGGACCTGTGGGAACTGCTGGAACGGGCCCTCCACGAGGAGCCGCCTGCCAATTTGAACGAAGGCGGTATCATCAAGGACCGCTTCCACCAGGAGCTGGACGAACTGCGCGCTATTTCCCGCGGCGGCAAGGACTACATCGCCGCTATGGAGGAACGGGAGCGCCGCCGCACTGCAATCGGGTCCCTGAAAGTAGGCTACAACCGGGTATTCGGCTATTACATCGAGGTGACGCGGCCCAACCTGCACCTGGTGCCCGAGGACTATATCCGCAAACAGACCCTGGCCAACGCCGAGCGGTTCATCACCGAGGAGCTGAAGGATTACGAGGAGAAAGTGCTGAACGCCGAGGAGCGGATCATCAAGCTGGAGCGGGAGCTGTTCCACGAGATCCGCCGCCATGTCGCCGAGCAGTCGGCGCGTATCATCGAAACGGCGCGGATCATCGCGCGCACCGATGCCCTGGCGGCCCTGGCCGAGGCGGCGGTCCGCCATGACTACAGGCGGCCGACGGTGACCGATCGCACAGCCATCCGCATCACCGCCGGCCGTCACCCGGTATTGGAACACCGTGAAGAGAGTTTCGTTCCCAATGACTGTCTGCTCAACGACGGCGACCATCAGATGATCATCCTTACCGGTCCCAACATGGGCGGCAAGAGCACCTACCTGCGCCAGGTGGCCCTTATCGTCATCATGGCCCAGCTGGGGTCCTTCGTGCCGGCGGCCGGTGCCGACATCGGTCTGGTGGACCAGATCTTCACCCGGGTCGGCGCCTCGGACAACCTGGCCCGCGGCCGCTCCACGTTCATGGTGGAGATGATCGAGACGGCCAACATCCTCAACACCTGCACCCGCCGCAGCCTGATCCTGCTGGACGAGGTGGGGCGGGGCACCGCCACCTTCGACGGGCTGTCCATCGCCTGGTCGGTGGCCGAGTACATCATCACCTCGGAGGTGCACTGCGCCAAAACGCTTTTCGCGACCCACTACCATGAGCTGACCCGCCTGGCGGACGTGTACGCGGGCATCGCCAACTACTGCGTCACCGTTAAGGAAGGGGTGGGGGACATCATTTTCCTGCGCCAGGTGGCGCCCGGCTCGGCCAATCGCAGTTACGGCATCGAGGTGGCCCGGCTGGCGGGCATGCCCAAGGTGGTGGTGCAGCGGGCCGGCCAGATCCTCAAGAAGCTCGAACGCAAGGAGCTGGACCTGTCGGGCAGCCAGCGCAACCGGGCCAAGGACCAGGTGCTGGACGAGCTGCAGAAAAAACTGTTCGATTGAGGACCGGCCGCCGGTGGCGAAACCCGCCGGGCGGTGCTCATCCGCTGACCCGTCAGCAGAATACCCTACAGGGGCGTGCCCCTGAATCCCCGGCCGGCAGGATCCGGTCCGCGGGTGCCGTGCGAAACGGTGGCTTTTCCGGGCTGCCCCGGGTTTGCCCGGATGGTTTACATCCAGCCGAAGTAGGGTATAATAAACGGATTGATCCCTGGCTGGGGTTGGCGGGGAGGAGGTCACACGCATGCCCTGGGTCGTCCGGATGGTTCTTCGTTTCGCGCCGTTTGTCCTGCTGGCGCAGCTGTACCTGGCCTGGCGACTCTGGCGCTCCCTGGTCCAGCTGCAGCCGGGATGGCGCTCCTATCGCTGGCTGGCGCTGCCGGTGCTGGCCTGGCTGAACGCCTTACCCCTCGTGTTCCTGATCGGTTATGCTCTGGACGGCGGTTATCCCCTGGACAACCTCCGGCTGATCTGGGCCGACTACCTGCTGGTTTTCCCCTACTGGTGGGGATTGATCGCGGCCGCGGAATGCCTCCCCTATTTCCTGCTCCTCGAATTCGGACGGCTGGTTTTTCGTTTCATCCCCCGGCGGGATCCCACCGCGCTGCGCCGGAGTTTCGCCGTAGCTCACCTGGTGGTGGCCCTCCTGGTGGGCGGTTACGTGGCGATCCGCATCGTTCATGACACCTATTCCATCACGCTGGAGGAGGTCACGGCCGCTATCTACGAATTGCCGCCAGAGCTGGCGGGCATCCGACTGATCCTGCTGGGGGACATCCAGGTGGACCGCTACACCCAGGCGGCCAAACTGGACCAGGCCGCCGCCATTCTGAACGACGAACCGGGCGACATGATGCTGTTCGCCGGGGACCTGGTCACCGACGGCACGGCCTTTATCCCACAGGGTGTGGACCTGCTGTGCCGTCTCCACGCTCCGGCCGGACGATTTGCCTGCATGGGCGATCACGACTGGTGGTCGGGGCCGGAGCAGATCGCGGCCGGGCTGACGGACTGCGGCTGGCACTTCCTGGAGGACCGCCATCACGTGCAAGTGGTAAACGGCCGCCGGGTGCTGGTGACGGGGGTGACCTACATTTACAGCCGGCGGGCCCGTCGAGCCGATGTGGAGCGGCTATTTGCCGCCGCGCCGCCGGCCGATCTGAAGATCGTGCTGGTCCATCAGCCGGCGCCGCTGGTCAAGGAACTGGCGCTCAAACATGGCTACCATCTGATGTTGGCCGGGCACACCCACGGCGGGCAGGTGGTCTTTCGCCCCTTCGGCCTGCCGCTGACGCTGTCGCAGTTCGAAAACCGCCATTACTCCGGCATGGAAGACTACCACGGGCTGCCCGTGGTGGTCACCGATGGCATCGGCCTGACCCTGGCGCCGGTTCGCTACCACAGCCGCGCCAAGATGACCCGTATCACCTTGCAGGGCCGGGCACACTAGCCATGTCCCCAAGGTGGCCGCCGCGGGAACGCGCCAGCGACCATGGGCCTTCGGCCACTGAAACCTTGTTCGGGAGTGCACCCTCGTGCTGGTGAGTCACCGCCATCGATTCATCTACACCAAGACCAGGAAAACCGGCGGCACGTCCGTCGAGGCCTATCTTGAGGGTTTCTGCATACCGGCCGGTCAGCGGGCGCTGTGTCATCACCGGGCGGAACATGTCTCTGCATCGGGCATCATCGGCGCCAGAGGCCCCAAAGAAGGGAAAACACCGGAATACTGGAATCACATGCCCGCAGCCCTGATCCGGCAGAAGATCGGCCGGGAATTGTGGGACAAGTATTTGAAATTCTGTGTGATCCGCAATCCTTATGACAAGGTTGTCTCCGCATTCTACTTCAACTGGCACAGGAAGAGAGGCCATGTGGAATTTTCCGGTCCGGACCATGCGCGGGCGAGTTTTGAGCAGTGGCTGGTTCGAGGTGGGAGATTACCCGTCGACAGGGAAATGTATGTCATCGATGGTAGATTCTGTTTGGATACGGTCATCCGCTACGAATCGCTGGCGGTCGATCTCGAGAGCGTGTGCCGACGGCTGGGCCTTCCCTGGGAGCCGTCAGCCCTGCCCCAGTTCAAGAGAGGATACCGGCCGAAGTGGTCGAAAGCGGAGCTTATGTACGGTGAGCGTTCGAGAAAAATTGTCGCCGACGCATTTTCTTTCGAGCTCGATTTTTTCCATTATTCCTTTCCCGGCGAAAAATGACCGCCTCCGGAGAACATGGCGGCGGAGGTTGTTTTTCGCCGCACAAGGGGCGCCCCGGCGACACGGGTGTTGGACGGGAAGCGGGGCGTTTCTTTCGGGCGCACGACTTGCTATAATACCAGCCATTCCAACAGTCGGCGGTTCGCGGAGAAGTCCGCGCTGCAGAAAGGGAGACACCGTGAACGAAACCACCCCCAGGGGCGACCGGTTATGGCGCCATTCATTCCGTCAGATGGCGGCCTGGCTCTTGTGCCTGGCTCTGCTGTCCGGCTGGGCATCCGGCCAGATCAGCACCGGCGGGTGGCCGTACAGTTTCGACCACGACCTGGCCGCGGACATCGATACCGTGGTAATGCCGCCCGTGGACGTGGCGGCGTTGCTGGCCGAAGACGCCCTCGAACGGGAGATGGGGCTGCCGTTCCGGTTCGGCGCCCCCTTCGAAGTCACGCTGGGCCTGGACAACGCCGGTACCTGGGAAGCGTTGCCTGACGGCGGCATGCTGTGGCGCCTGCGCGTCGAATGCCCGGGGGCCTATTCCATCAACCTGATTTACGAGCGCTTTCACCTGCCCGACGGCGCGACATTTTTCGTGTACGACGACGCCGGCCGGACGGTCCTCGGCGCTTTCACCTCGCGCAACAACAAGGCGCACGGCCAGTTTGCCACGGCACCCACTGCGGGTGGAGCCTGCACGCTGGAGTACAGGGAGCCACCGGCCGAAGTGGGCCGCGGCGAGATCGAATTGCGTCGGGTCATCCACGGTTACAAGGACGTGTTTTTCAACCGCGCCGACAAGGGCTACGGCGATTCGGGCGCCTGCAACATCAACGTCAATTGCTCCGAAGGTGACGGCTGGGAGAACGAGGTCCGTGCCGCGGCCATGCTCCTGACATCGGGCGGCTGGCGGTTCTGCTCCGGCGCCCTGATCAACAACACCCGCCAGGACGGCACCCCCTATCTGCTCACCGCCAACCATTGCTACTCCGCCGATGTGAACACGTGGGTGGTGATGTTCAATTACCAGAGCCCCGGCTGTCCCAACCAGGACGGCCCCACCAGCCAGACGGTCTCGGGCGCCACGCTGCGGGCGCGAAATTCCCCCTCGGATTTCTGCCTCATTGAGCTCAGCGCGCAACCGCCGGCCGACTACAATGTTTACTACGCCGGCTGGTCGCGGCTCAACACGGCCCCTCCGTCGGCGACGGCCATTCATCATCCCAGCGGCGATATCAAGAAGATCTCCTTTGACCACGATCCGCTGACGTCCACCGAATATCTGGACTATGACGAAGATCCCAACGCCAGCCATTGGCGCATCGGCCAGTGGGAGGAAGGAACCACCGAGGGCGGCTCGTCGGGCTCGCCCCTCTTCAATCCCGATCACCGCATCGTCGGCCAGCTCCACGGCGGCTACGCCTCCTGCAGCAGCCTGACCTCCGACTGGTACGGCAAGTTTTCCATGTCCTGGGATAACGGCTCGTCCGCCGGCACCCGTCTGCGGGACTGGCTGGATCCGGACAACACGGGCGCCACGACCCTCAACGGCCGCAACGCCGGGCAGGGACAGAAGCCCACGGTGGCCATCACGTACCCGGCCCCAAATCAGGAGGTCGTCGAGGTCGTCACCATCACCGCCGACGCCGCCGACGACACGGGGATCGCCCATGTGACCTTCTATGTGGACAACCAGAATATCGGCGTCGATTCCACACCCCCCTACAGCATGGGCTGGGACACCACCGGCCATGTCAACGGCGAGCATATCCTCATGGCCGTGGCCCGTGACACAGATGGTTTGACCAACCAGGATACGGTGCGCGTCTTCGTGGCCAACACGCAGCTGGGTGCGACGGCCGGGCCGGCGCAGCCGACCGGCTGGGCGCCGTTCACCGCCGAATTTCAGTCGCAGGTAACCGGTGGCGAACCGCCCTACACCTACGAGTGGCTGTTCGGCGACGGCGTGTCATCTTCCGATGAAACAAATCCCCGGCATGTCTATCCGTTGGCCGGCACGTACCCGTGGCAGCTGACGGTGACGGACGCTCTGGAACAGACGGCCGTCGTCACCGGTGAGATCGAGGTTACGCTGCCTGTCGCCGGTTCGCCCGGGGTGCGCTATGCGGCCCATTTCACCGATCTGACCGGTTGGGAATCCCGATTGCACCTGGCCAACCAGGACAACGCCCCCGCGACGGTCCACTGCTTCATCATCAACGCCGCCGGCGAACACCTGGCTACCTGGACCGTTCCCGACCTGGCGGCCCACGCCCGGCTCGATCTGGACGCCGCCACCCTGCTGGAGGGGGTGAAGGATAACGAGGATGTCTGGATCATGGTGTACAGCCCGGCGGTGCTCGATGGCGTCAGTGTTTTCGGGACTACCGATCAGGAAACCCGGGTGGCCATGCCCCTGTTCCACGAGGCCGGCCCGGAGTTGCTGTTCCCCTACGTCTACGTGTCGGATATCTACTACACCGGACTGACGCTGGTGAACACCGTGCCCGCGGCGGCCACGGTCCAGCTGACCGCCCTACAGGAGAACGGCGACGTGCTGGCGGAGGTGCCCGTCACCATTCCCGGTTACGGCAAGTATGTCCGTTTGCTCGATGAAATATTTCCGGTGCCCGAGCCCATTCTGATCCGCGCGGTGCAGGTCACCGCCGACCAGCCGCTGATCGGTTTCGAACTGTTCGGTTCCCATGTGGAGGCCGGCCTGGCCGGCTTGCCCACCTTCGCTCTGCCCGAGACGGCCGAACGGAGCGGGTCGCCGGCGGTCGACGCCCTGGCCGCGTCAAAGGTGAAACCCGCTACCCCAACGGGTCTGCGGGGCTGGGGGCTGTCCGCCGATTCCGTCTACCTGCAGTGGGAGCCGAACCCGGAAACGGATGTTGAGTACATTGTGTACAAACAAGAGATGTTTACCTCAGAAGTGACAACTACTCCAGAGACTTCCGCGCGGGTGGAGGGACTCGCTCCCGAGCGCCAGTATTATTTCTTCATCCGGGCGCGGAACACGCTGACGGGCGAGTATTCCAGCTATTCCGCCGGTGTGATTCCATCCACCCTGGCGCCGGGGGAGACGGATTATCCCCACCGCCTGTTCCTGAACACGATACCCGATATGGCGGAGCATTATACGGGCGCCACCTTCGCCAATATCTCGCCGGACATGTCCATCGTCCAGGCGCGGTTGTATGACGGCGACGGCCGGTTGCTGGCGGAACGCCAATGGGAAGTGGCACCCCTGGAACAGGTGACGCGGGAGGTCTGGTGGCTGCTGGACGGTGTGGTTTTCCCCGAGGCGGCGTACGCCACCCTCGGTTCGGAACAACCCTTCTTCGGTTTCCAGCTGTTCCTGACCGGCGTGGAGTCGGCGGATCCCTTTCGGTTCGACGGCCTGCCCGGCCTGAGATGGGGCGCGGGGAGGCAGTGTTTCCCCCTGGTGCCCGCCGCGACGGATTGGGCAACCCGGCTGCAGCTGACCAATACATCGGCCATGTCCGGTAAATGTACCATCCGGGCCTATGCGGCCGACGGCGGACTGCTGGACGAATACGTCTGGGTCATGCCGGGCCGGGGGCAGCTGGACGAGGCACTGGCCGCGCTCTTTCCCGAGACGGCCGACAGCATCGGCTGGCTGCAGGTGACGGCCGACGCACCGGTCGCGGCCAGCCTGACGGCCGTGGCGCTGGATCTGACCCGGCTGGAAGCCTATCCAGGGATCGAAAGCCGGTAACCGCGGCGGTCGCCTTTCCGGCGGACGTCAGCGAGCGGCGGGTTGGGTGCTGATCTGGAGTTCCTTGCCCCGGATGGTCACACGGGCGGTGCCGCCCCGCTTCAATTGGCCGAACAGGACTTCATCCACGAAGTGCTTTTTGACGTTTTCCTGGATGATCCGCTCGATTTCCCGGGCACCGAATTCGCGGGAGAAGCCTTTGTCGGCCAGCCAGCGATAGGCCGCCGGCGTGACTTGCAGTGTGATCCCCTTTTCACGCAACTGGTCGGCAAATTCCCCCAGGTTTTTCTTGACGATCCGGATGAAAATCTCCCGATCCAGGCCGTTGAATCGGACAATCTTGTCCAGGCGATTGCGGAATTCCGGTGAAAAGAAGTGCTCCACGGCCCGGGTGAGGGCGCCCTGGTCGATGGTCTGGGGGCTGAAGCCCGGCCGGCTTTTGCCGATTTCCCGGGCGCCGGCGTTGGAGGTCATGATCAGGATGGCGTTGCGAAAATCCGTGTGCTTGCCCGTGTTGTCGGTCAGGGTGGCGTAATCCATGATCTGCAGCAGGGTGTTGAAGATGTCCGGATGGGCCTTCTCGATTTCGTCCAACAACAGAACGGCGTGGGGGGACTTGCGGACGGCCTCGGTGAGCAGGCCGCCTTCCTCGTAGCCCACATACCCCGGCGGCGCGCCGATGAGCCGCGACACGGTGTGCTTTTCCTGGTACTCGCTCATGTCATAGCGGAGCAGGGGGATGCCCATCTCCAGGGCCAGCCGGCGGGCCAGTTCCGTCTTGCCGACGCCGGTGGGGCCGACAAAGAGAAAGCTGGCCACCGGCTTGTCCGGCAAGTTGAACCCGGCCCGGGCGCGTTTGATGGATTCCACGACCAGGTCGATGGCGTGATCCTGGCCGAAGATGTGCCGCTGCAGGTGATGCTGCAGGGCTTTCAATTTGCCGATATCCGATGTGGACACGGTCTTCTCCGGGATTCGGGCCATGCGGGCCACGACCTTTTCCATATCCTCGGGGGTGAGGATGTCACCGGCCCGGCCGCCGATGCGCGCTCGGGCGCCGGCTTCGTCCATGACATCGATGGCCTTGTCGGGCAGGTGGCGGTCGGTGATGTATTTGCCGGCCAATTCGGCCGCCGCGTACAGGGCCTCGTCGGCGTAGGTAATGCCGTGGTACTCTTCGTATTTCTTGCGCAAACCTTTTAAAATCAGGTAGGTTTCTTCCACTGATGGCTCGGCCACTTCCACCTTCTGAAAACGGCGGGGCAGCGCGCGGTCTTTTTCCAGGAACTTGCGGAAATCCTCGTGGGTGGAACAGCCGATGCAGCGGATCCGCCCGGCGGTGAGAATGGGTTTCAGCATGTTGGAGGCGTCCAGGGAGCCGCCAGAGACGGCCCCGGCGCCGACGATGGTGTGGATTTCGTCGATAAAGAGAATGGTGTTGTCCCGCCGGCTGAGGATGGCCAGGACTTTTTTCATTCGCTCCTCGAAGTCGCCGCGGTACTTGGTGCCGGCCAGGATGGAGCTCATGTCGAGACGGTATATTTCGGCTCCCTGCAGTGGATCGGGCACCTTGCCGGCGGCGATGAGCTGGGCCAGCCCTTCGGTGATGGCCGTCTTGCCCACGCCTGGTTCCCCCACGTGGATGGGGTTGTTCTTGATGCGTCGGCAGAGGATCTGGATGGTTCGCTCCAGGATGTCCTCCCGGCCGATGAGGGGTTCCAGTTCGCCGCGGCGGGCCATTTCCGTCAGGTTGAGGGTGAACGCTTCCAGGATTTTCTGTTCCTTGTCCGGTTTGGCGTGGGGAAGCCGTTCAGGGCGTTCCGCCGCGGGTTGCTCTTCCAGCAACAAATCACTTTCTTCTTCCTCCTCCGCCTCGGTCTCCACCTCGGCTTCTGCCTCATCCAGCTCTTCCCCGGCTGAGATGCCGTGGGCGATGTAGCTGGTCAGATGGTACAAATCGATGCCCGCCTGGCGCAGGAAATAGGCGGCCGTCGTTTCCGTGCTCTTATACAGGGCGACGAGTAGATCGCCCAGGTCCACTTCCTCCTTCTGGGCGGCCAGGGCATGGGTGATGGCCAGATTCAGCACTTTCTGAAAGCCGAGAGTCTGCGAGACTTCGCCATCGGTGATGCGCGGGACTTTCCTTTCCAGATGGTCTTTCAGCACTCGGCGTAAATCCTCGACATCGGCTCCGCTGTTCTCGAGGATTTCCATCCCCTCGTCCGAATAGGCGGCGGCATAGAGCAGATGCTCCGGCGTCACATACTCGTGCTGCTGGTTTTTGGCTTCGTAATAGGCACCCAGGATGATGCCGTTCAGCGTGTTGTTCAGTTCCATAGGTACATCAGGCCTTTTCGACGCTGCATTTCAAGGGAAACTCCGCCTGCCGGGCCGCTTCGTGAACCTCGTTGACCTTGGTGACGGCGATGTCATAGGTGAATACGCCGGCAACGCCGTGACCGCGACGATGCACCTGGAGCATGATCTGGGTGGCTTCGGCGGCGGGCTTGTGAAAGAAACGGATCAGGATCTCCACCACGAAGTCCATGGTGGTATAGTCATCGTTGTGGATAATCACCTTGTACATGTCAGGCGTCTTGCGGCGGGCGCGCGTTTTCAGCTCGACATCTTCTTTGAATTCGTTTTTTTCACGGCGCGACATCTCGATTCCTCCGGCCCGATACAGGCCATTGAATTTATAGCATAATTGGCAACAAAATGAAACAGGGCCTGAACGATCGGCGGAATATATTCTAAATTGTAGAAAAATATTGCTTTTACGAAACGGAGAATCGTATAATATGGACAGCGTTTAGCGGGGGAAACGTGCTGCTGAATAGCCGGGAGCGGATCTTTTGATCCTGGGGGTGTGGAATCGTCAGGATCGGTGTATCGATTTTGGATTGGGGGGAATCGCAGGCAAGATGACGGAAGAGTTTCAGCAGCTGGTC
The DNA here is from genome assembly GCA_016935015.1 of Acidobacteriota bacterium. Classification (GTDB taxonomy): domain Bacteria; phylum Acidobacteriota; class JAAYUB01; order JAAYUB01; family JAAYUB01; genus JAFGRT01. The sequence goes on from JAFGRT010000147.1 coordinate 34,577, forward strand.
GAACGCCTGTTGCAGCTGGAAAAAGCGGTCGAGACGATGCAACTGGGCCTGACCATCAGTGACGTCAACCGCATCATCCGCTATGTCAATCCCGCCGAAGCCCGCATGCACGGCTATCAGCCGGAAGAACTCATCGGGCAGAGTGTGCAGATTCTCGCCCCGCCAGGGCTGCGCCGGCCGATGAGTGTCAAGAAAATGAGGGCCATCTCCAGTTGGAAACGACAGAGCCAGAACGCGCGCAAGGATGGAACCCTGTTCCCGGTGGAACTGTTGTCGGATGTTGTCCGCAACAGTGAGGGGGAGCCTATCGCGGTGGTGACCATCAGCCAGGATATCAGCGAGCGACTGCAGCTGGAGCAAGAGCTGCGGGAGAGCGAGGAACGCTACGCGCTGGCCATCGCCGGCGCCGCCGATGGTATCTAGGACTGGGACCTGCGGTCCGACCGGATCGTCTATTCCAAACGCTGGAAGCGGCTGCTGGGTTTCGGAGAACAGGAAGTGAGCGACTCCCCCGAAGAGTGGTTTGCGCGGGTTCATCCCGATGACCTGCCTCGCCTGAAGCAGGATATCGCCGATCATCTCACCCAGCGCACGGCCCACCTGGAGACGGAGCATCGCCTGAGACTCCGTGACCAGACGTATCGCTGGATGATCACCCGGGGAATGGCCATCTACGATGCAGCGGGCGTCCCCACCCGCATGGCCGGATCACTGACGGATATCACCGACCGGAAAGTGTACGATCCCCTGACCCATCTCCCCAGCCGGGCTCTCTTCATGGACCGCCTGGGCAACACTCTGGCCCGGTCCCGGCGTTGGGAGGATGCGTTCTTCGCCGTGCTGTACCTGGATATCGACCGCTTTAAAACCGTCAATGACAGTCTGGGGCATATCGCCGGCGACAAGCTCCTGGCGCAACTGGCCCGCATCCTGGAGAAATCCGTCCGCAGCGGGGACACGGTGGCGCGGATGGGCGGGGATGAATTCGCTCTTCTCATCGAGGAGATCACCACTGAGGACGAGGCCGCCCAGGTATATCAACGGATCGAGAAAGAATTGCAAAAACCGTTCATCCTGGATGGGTTTGAAATTTTCTGTTCCGTCAGTGTCGGTATCGCCCTCAGCTCGCTGAATTACGAGTCCGGCCAGGAAATCCTACGTGATGCCGATACGGCCATGTACCGGGCCAAGGGCCTGGGCCGGGCGCGCTATCAGATCTTCGACCGGACCATGCGCGACCATATCCTGCACCGGCTGCGGATGGAACAGGAAATGCGCCGGGCCCTGGAGAACGGGGAATTTACGGTTCATTATCAACCCATCATCACGACGGACTCCCGAAGTATTATCAGCATGGAGGCCCTGGTGCGCTGGCAGCATCCCCAGCGCGGGATGCTGCTCCCCGACGAATTCATTCCCGTCGCCGAAGAGACGGGATTGATCGTTCCCCTCGGTGAATTCGTCATGCGCGAGGCTTGCCGCCAAATGAACACCTGGCGGCATACGCTGGCCTTGAGCGAACCGCTCAATATTCACGTGAACGTCTCACCGCGACAGTTCCGGCGCTCGGATTTCTTCGAGATGGTGCGGGGAGTGCTTGTCGAGACGGATTTCAACGCCTCCTCGCTGGAAATCGAGATCACCGAAACCGTGTTCATCGAGGACCAGGAAGCCGCTGAACGGACCATGATGCGGCTCCAGGCCATGGGGATACGAGTCTGTATCGACGATTTCGGCGTCGGGTATTCATCCCTCAGTTATCTGCACCGTTTTCCCGTAAATACCCTCAAGATCGACCGATCATTCACCTGCCGACTGGGACAGGAACACAAGGCGCGGGAGATGGTGCGGGCCATTGTCAATCTGGCCCAGGAATTGGGTATGACGGTCATCGCCGAGGGTGTGGAAGAGCAGGACGAACTCGAATGCCTGCGGCAGCTGAATTGTCGCTACTACCAGGGCTTTTCTTATTCTCGCCCCCTGGCGGTGCCGGAGGCCACCCAGCTGCTCCGGTCCAGCATGCCGGCCCCGGGATAAACTCCACCCGTCTTTGCATCGGCATCTTCACTGAATCTGCAAGACAACATCCGCAACGAGCCCCGTCCAGTCGCCGGTCTCGCGGCCGACGCTGCCCAACGGATATGATGCTGCCGCTTTCCTGAAATTGGCGGGTTTTTTTATCCTTTAAATTGGTGGTATTCAAACAGCGGTCGGGCTGTTAGAGTGAGAATCATGGATCGGAATCGTCCGCATGTTGTTGCAGGAGGCTAATCATGCTGTTGTTGAAGTTGGATAAAGGATCTTGCGCGCCCGTCTACCGGCAGATCGTCGGGCAGATCCGCGACCTGGTGGACCGGGATGTTTTGGCCCCCGGCGATGCCCTCCCGTCGACGCGGATACTGGCGGAAAAGCTGGGCGTCAATCGATCGACGGTCTACAATGCCTATCAGGAATTGTGGGCCCTGGGGTATTTGGAGAGCCGCCCCGGCTCCTATACCCGGGTACGGCGACGCATGCGCATCGCCACTCCCGAGACCCGCGCGGACCAGGGGCTCATTGACTGGGAGGCCGTGTCTACGCCGGCCGGGGCCGATGTCTACCGGACCTTCCTCGACTACCGGCCGGAGTACCGGGTGACGGCTGCCGAAAATATCATCAATCTGAGTCAGTTGGATCTCGATCCCCGCCTCTTTCCGGCGGATGAATTTCGCAAGTGCATCAATCTGGCCCTGTTGCACCGCGGACCCAAAATCCTGGGCTACGGCGAATATGCCGGTTACGCCCCTCTGCGAGAAACCATCGCCCAGCGTATGCGGACCCACGGCGTGGCCCTCACCGCTGACGAGATCCTGATCACCAACGGTTCCCAGAACGGGATCGACCTGCTGCTCAAGATGCTGGTCGTTCCGGGCACGCCGGTGGTGGTGGAGTCGCCCACGTATGCCAACGTCATCCCGTTGCTGCGCTATTACCAGGCCCGCATCATTCCCGTGCCCATCCAAGCGGACGGATTGGATCTCTCCCGTCTCGAGAAGATTTTTCAGGCAGAACATCCCGCTTTTGTGTATACCATCCCCAATTTCCAGAATCCCACCGGCATCACCACATCCCAGGCCCATCGCGAGGCCCTGCTGGCCCTGTGTGAATGGTTCCGGGTGCCCATCGTCGAGGACGGCTTCGAGGAGGAGATGAAATACTACGGGAAGGTGACGCTGCCCATCAAATCCATGGACCGCCAACAGATGGTAATTTACCTGGGCACGTTCTCCAAGGTGCTGTTCCCCGGGGTGCGCGTGGGCTGGATCGCCGCTGAGAAGGAGTGCATCCGGCGCCTGACGGCCCTCAAGCGATTCTGCGATCTGACTTCCAGTCCGGTGGTCCAGGCCAGTCTCTACGAATTCTGCCGGCTGGGCCATTATGACCGGCATATCCAGCGCATGCACCGGGTGTTCCGCAAGCGGATGCAGGTGGCCGTCAGCGCCATGCGCGCGCACATCCCCGTCGACTGCGGCGAGTGGGTGGAGCCGGTGGGCGGCTATCTGGTCTGGTTGCACCTGAAGAAACCGGTCCCGGACGAGCAGACACTGGAGGGTATCTTCCGCCGCCACGGCGTGCTGATGTCCCCCGGCAAGCGGTATTTTCCCGAAATGCGACCCCGGCCGTTTTTCCGGATTTCCATCTCCATGCTGGACGAGGAGGAGATCGCCACAGGGATCCGCCGCCTGGGACGGGCGGTCAGGGAAATCTGCGGCCGGAGCGAATGAGGAGGCGACCATGCTGCTGGAACTGAAGGAGGAGATCATCTATGGACCAGTGAACTCGCGGCGTCTGGGCCGGTCGCTGGGCATCAACCTGTTCCCGCTGCGCCAGAAGTACTGTTCTTTCAATTGCTGCTATTGCCACTACGGCTGGACGGATTACGACGCCATGGACCGTCTTCCCTCGGGCTCGTTTCCCGACGTCCCGGCGGTCATGGCGGCCGTGGAGGCGGCCCTGGTCCGGCTGGCGCCGCATCCGCCCGACTACCTGACGTTTTCCGGCAACGGCGAGCCGACGCTGCATCCGCGCTTTCCGGACATGGCCGCCGCCCTGCGTGACCTGCGCGATCGCCGGGCGCCGGACAGCCGCACGGCCGTCCTTTCCAATTCCTCCAGGGTGATGGAGCCGGCGATCCGGCGCGGTCTGGACCTGCTGGACCTGCGCATCATGAAACTGGATGCCGGCACGCCGGTCATGCTGCGGCGTTTCAACGATCCGGAGCCGGGAATCCGTCTGGTGGACATGGTGGCCGGCCTGGCCGCCATGGGCCGAGTGACTCTCCAGGCGCTGTTCGCCGGCGGTCCAGCGGGCAATCTGGCGCCGGAGCATGTGGCGACTTGGCGGGATTGCCTGGCGCGGATCCGGCCGCAAACCGTGCAGATTTATACCCTGGACCGGGGCTACCCCGGTGCCGGTATTCGCCCGGCGACTACGCTGGAACTGGAGGAGATCTGTGATCGGCTGACCGAAGCGGAGATTCCGGCGCAGGTTTTCTGCCGGGTTTGACCTGAACACTGGATTTCAGGATTCAGCATGAACCACCCCGGGTCGCCCCACAGCAAGGCAACCCGGGGCTGTATATCGATAAAAAAAAGATTTTTGCCGCTCAGTCTTCCAGGTCGCGGGCCGTCAGCCGCCGGGTGTTCAGCGGCAACGGCTCCATGATCTTGTAGATGGGCAGGGGCGGCAGATCCCGGTACCACTGGCGGGTGACGAAGTTGTTGAAGAAGTTCCAGCTCACCAGGCTGTCGGGATGCTCCGGTTCCAGAAGACAGACGGTCAGGCGGGCCAGAGACTGATTCATGGGGACCAGGTAATCGCCCGTCTTGAGGGTTAGGGTTTGCCCTTTCCATTCGCCTTTCAGGGAAAGGGCGTTGTGCCCCTGGTCCAGCCGTTCATCCACTTTCAGCTCGGTGGAGAAGAACTGCTCGGCGGATATTTCGCCGGCCGTGAGGATCCGCTCCACACGGACGCCGTGCCGCAACAACTGGGCCACGGCCGTTTCGGTGCCGGCGGGCAGCACGTAGGCCCACGGCGCCGGCGTGCTGCGCACGCACTCGAAGCGGGCGAAATAGGGAACCTCATAGGTTTTGGGTTGATCCAGCAGCGGCCGGCTTCGTTGCCGCCCGCGCTCGTCCACAAAGGGTTCGAGGACAAAACTCTCGATGGTCAGCGGCTCGGGCAAGGGTCCGGATGACACTTCCAGGCAGACAGGCTCCCGTTCCGCCGGCGGTTGCAGGGCATTGGCCGCCGCGGCCAGGTCCGCCGCCCGGACCAACTCCTGGATGGTACCGCCCTGCAGAGACGTAAACGCCGCCAGCTCCTCCAGCAGGGCCAGGCAATGCTCTACCCGGGTGCGATAGGGAGCGAAGGCGTACATCTCCACCAGGATGGCCAGGCGGTTGCGCAGGCCCATGTAGTCCACCAGGATACGTGGGGACGGCGCGAAGGTGCCCCAGCCCTTTTCGGGCTCGGCGCGGTGCATGAAATTGCCGTAGGGCAGGGTCTTGATATCCCGCCGCCGCAACTCGCGGTCCACCGTCGGGTAGAGGGTGTTCCAGAGATAATCGCTGATGGCGGTGTCCCAGTTGGGCGCCCGGGCCGACAGATAGGTGACGGTATGCTGGTGGAACGAGCCGTCGGTGGTATGCAGATCGATGAAGACATGGGGATCCCAGTGGAGGATAAGGCGCTCCAGCAGGGCGTGTGTCTCCCGGGCATCGGTTTTGATGGAATCGCGGTTCAGGTCGTAACCCTGCGACGTGTGGCGCACACCCACCCCTTTGTCGGGATTGGGCATGTAGGACCGGTTCTCGGGCGAGAGGCGCTCGTTGCCGTCACTGTTGTAGTTGGGGACGAACAGGAAGACGTTCTTTTTCAACAGTTCCTGGCGGTCGCCCAACAGCAGGTCGCGCATGAACATTAGGAGCGCCTCCTTGCCGGCGACCTCGCCGGCATGGATATTGGCCTGGATATAGACAATGGGCCGGTCGTCTTCGTGGGCCATGGGCGGCGACTGGGGCAGGGGATCGCCGGCCACCACCAGCGGCACCTCGCGCCCTTCGGCGGAGATGAGCAGGGTCTCCAGGCGCATGTGGTCCGACTGGCGTTGCAGTTCGTGCAGAAACGCCATGACCTGCTCGTGAGTGGTGGTTTCGGCGTAGTCGCTGATCTCGGCCTGGGTCCGGGGCATGGTCGCGGCCGAGGTCGCCGCTGGTACCAGCGGGTTGAAAATCGTTAAAACCAGAATCAGAGGGATGAAACGCATACCTTCACTCCTTCCAAGATACGATTGAACGGATATGTTCCACCAGCGAGACTGGCCGTTGCCGATCAGGTGACCGTGAAATCCGACCAGCCTACAGTATACGCCACCGGCCGCACGATGTTCAAAAAAACGGTGCCCCGGGATGAAGGAGGGTCGTGAATGACAATTGACGGATTTTCCGCGAGTGTGATACGATCCGGATTCCATGAAAAAAAGACGATTACGTCGATTTCTGTGGCTGATGTTGGGGGCGGTGGCGCTGTCGGTGCTGGCCTGGTTGATGAGCGTCCGGCCGTATATCGGTTACGTGCCGGTGCGCAGCGACGCCTGGCAATGGATGGCGTTTCATGTGCATTCCACCATGTCCGACGGCCACGGCACGCCGGAGGAGATCGCCCGGGCGGCTCGGGTTTCGGGCATCGGTATGGTCATCTTGGCCGATCACGGCCGGCCCAATCCGGCGGCTGCCGCCTTCCGGGAGACCTTCGACGGCGTGACCATCATCGGCGGCAGCGAAGCCAACCTGCCCGAGGGGCACCTCATCGGTTTCGGTATGACGGCGGTGCCGCCATACTGGCTGCCGCCCTGGCCACCCGACGCCTTGTCCGATCTGACCGAGTGGGGCGGGGCCGGGGCCGTGGCCTATCCCGAGGACGCGGTGTTCCGCTGGCAGTACTGGGAACCCGGTTTTCGGCCGGCCATGCTGGAAGTGCTGAATCCTTCCACCGTCTTCCGGCGGTTGGGCGGATGGGAGAAAACTCGGCTGGTGGCAGCCTTCGGCCTTTCGGAGTACGCCTTTCTGGATTTCCTCGCGCCGCCGGTGGCCGAGCTGGCCCGCTGGGACCAGCTGCTGGCCGACGGTCCGGTATTCGCCCTGTTCGGCCTGAACGCGCATGGCGGTGTTCACCTGGGCGGCGGCCTGCGTCTGCCCGTACCTTCCTATGCGGCCCTGTTCAACCTGTGGGCCGTGGGCCTGACCGAATCGGAAGCCGATCCCGAAGAGGCGTTGCGGCGGGGTGAGTATTTCTGCTGCCTGCGCGGGGCGGCTGAACCGGCCAGGCTGTGCTTCGACGCCGTGCACGGGAAGCGGGTGTATCCCGTCGGCAACTGGACGGTGCCCGCGGAGGCGTCCCTGCGGCTGGACGTGGCCGTGGACGGCTACACCCCGCGGCTGGTGCTGCGACGCGATGGAAGGCAGATACGGGAGATCGTCGACCGCGAACTGGTTGTGGACCGGCCGACCCCGGGCGTCTACCGGGCCGAGATCTACCTGACGGACCATCCGCTGCTGGCTCCGGACGTCCCCTGGATCCTGACCAATCCGCTGCGGGTGACGCCGGGGAGCGCTGGGGAGAGCCCACCGGCGCCGGTCCGGACGCCGTCAGCAGGGGCAGGCGAATCCGATCATCCGAAGAGCCGGCCGAAACAGACCGCGCAGGCTTCGCCTCCGACCGACGGACCAGTGGAGAGCACCGGGCCGACTAACCCTCCAGCCGACCTGGACGGCACGCTTTTCCCCAACGGGATATCGCCGGACCTCCGCCTCGTGGATCCGTCCGTTTTTCATATCGAAAAGGACGCCGAAACCACAGCCACGTATGCCGCGGTTAGTGGTGTCTGGACCCTCGATTATCACCTGGCCGAGCACCAGACCGGAGGCGACAACCGCTGGGTGGCCCTGGCCGACCGGAGTCGACGCGATCTGTCGGAATATTCGGGGTTTCACATCCGGGCGTGGTCCGATACCCAGCGCCGCTATTACGTGGAAATCCGCAGCGGCGATCGCTGGTACTACGCCTCCTTCAAGTGCTACCCCGGCCGGGAGACCGTATGCCATGTCCCCTTCTCCCGCTTCTACCGTGTCCTGAACGGCCGCCAGCCCATCCCTCTCGCCGACATCGACTCTTGGTTCATCACTCAGAGCAATTACACCGGTCCCGCCGGTTTCTCGGCCCGGCTGAAGCTGCTGGAGATCGGGTTTTATCGGTAATCGCTTGATTTTTTGCGGATAGGTGTCAGGTATCAGGTGACACTGAAACCTGATACCTGATACCTGATACCTTCCTCCGCCCCCTTCCCCTGATATTTCAGTTGACAAACCCCGTTCCGGTCGCTAAACTACGCGCTTGACAAAAATGACGTTGAGGTAAGGAAAGAATGGCCCATCACAAAGCAGCACTCAAAAGTATCCGCCAGACGGCCGTGCGCACCGAGCGGAATCGCTATTTCAAAAGCACCATGCGCACGTATATCAAACGCCTGCACAAACTCATGGACGAGCACAAGGTGCAGGAGGCGCAGCAGCTGCTGCCCACCACCCTGGCTGTCATCGACCGGAGCGTGTCCAAGGGCGTGGTGCACAAGAACACCGCCGCCCGTTACAAATCCCGCCTGACCATGCAGTTGAACAAGATGGCCGCCAAGGCTGAATAAGGATCGCCTCGCGCCGATGCCGGGCGGTGACCGGACGCTCTTTCCATTAAACATTCACGACAGCGACAATCCCGCAGTGCCGGTGACCAGGCGACTTTGAGCCGGCCTCTCTTGTCGCCTTGTCAGAGGCGGGCATAGCTCAGCTGGTAGAGCATCGGCTTCCCAAGCCGAGGGTCGTGGGTTCGAATCCCATTGCCCGCTCCAATATTTTCAAACACATCCACCGACCACTTTTGGTCGGTTTTTCTTTTTGGAGACACTTTGGGGAAAATGAAAATCACGTACATTGGATTCTGCCGGACACCTAAAGGACGTCCTTCATCTATTGTACCTCCCCACCACGGGCACATCAACCGGTGCACCTTTTTTCATTATTTGCATAAACTCGATATGAAAAATCGAACAACCCGAGAATCAAATTTCGCATCCTTTCTTCAGATCGGTCATTGGATTTTCCATTTTTTTTACCGGATCAGGGCCCGCTGCAGGGCGGCAACAGGGGAGACATCCGCATTGACGTTGTTGACTAAAAATCTTGTAATCCTATGTCTACTTATGATTAATCTCTCATTCGGGTCATGCTTTGTCCGTTTGCGTTGTTTCGTGCCCTGATTCATCGAATGCCATGTTCTTGTTGTATCGGGCGCCTCGATGATTTATTTATTCACCTTGTTTTCCATAAATTCTCCAGATTATTGTTTGTTTGTTTTATAAGACTACTTTTATGAGGGTATCTACGGCTTTTTGCGGTAAATATAGTTGTTCTTTGAGTACGGACTGATTTGATTTGCAATCATTGGGCCGATGCGGTATGATGTATCATCCCCGGAGGAGGAGGTGTATCGATGCCGGAGCTGGATTTTCTGCTGCAATATGACGAGTCGTTTCGGGACAATTTCTGCGCCAACATGAAACAACTGCGCCGGCTGCGCC
>JAFGRT010000019.1 GCA_016935015.1 Acidobacteriota bacterium
CCCCTGGCCTTCATGCGCGGGCGCACGCTCAGCGATTCGTTCGTCATCCTGGACGAAGCCCAGAATAGTTCACCGGAACAAATGAAGATGTTTCTGACGCGCATCGGTCTGGGCTCCAAGGTAGTGGTGACCGGCGATATCACCCAGGTGGATCTGCCCACCGGCAAGATTTCGGGCTTGATCCACGCCCGGCGGGTGCTGAAGGGCATTCGGGGGATCCAGTTCTGCTATTTTGACCAGCATGATGTCGTGCGGCATGCCCTGGTTCAGCTCATCATCAATGCGTACCATCAGTTCGAGGAAAGGGCAATCCTCGCCCCGGACGCGGTGGAATCAGCGCCGGATCCGCTGAAAGTCAACGAGCGCACCATGAGCGAGGATGCCTGAAGGACCGTCCGACGGTGCCGGCACGTTTACCCATGATCCCAACCCAAAGGCGATGCATGAAAAAAAATGTAGCGGTTCTTTTTGGCGGCAAATCGGGGGAACACGAAGTATCCCTTGTGTCCGGAACAACGGTGGCGGAGCATCTCCACAAGCGCACGTACAGGGTGTTCGCCCTGGGCATCCGGAAAGACGGTTCTTTTGCCGATCCGGAAGAATCCCGGATGATGCTGCGCCGGGATCTTACCGACGTGGAAACGGTGCAGGTGGTTTTGCGAAGCGGGACGAAGGATGATCTGGTCGATTTGTGCGGCAGAACATCTGACGGCAAAGAGATTCCGTTCCATCTGTTTTTCCCGGTATTGCATGGCCCCTATGGTGAGGACGGGACCATCCAGGGACTGCTGGAGATGACGGGTCGCCCTTTTGTGGGGTGCGGAGTCATGGGGTCATCCGTCGGGATAGACAAGGTGATCCTCAAACAGATCTTCACAGCGGCGGAGATGCCGGTATTGCCCTGGCTCAGCATCTACCGGGAGGAATGGGCGGCCGATGCTCCTGTCTGGCTGGGGCGGATCCTCAAAGAGATCGGTTTCCCCTGTTTTGTAAAGCCGGCGCGGCTTGGATCCAGCGTCGGTATCTCGCGGGTCTTGCACAAAGCAGACATTGAAAACGCGGTGGTAGAAGCCCTGCACTATGACTACAAGATCGTGGTGGAGCAAGGCATCCCGGCACGGGAAATCGAATGTAGCGTCATGGGCAATCACCGCGTCGACGTCTCGTTACCGGGCGAAATTGTTCCGGCCCGGGATTTCTATGACTATACGGCCAAATATATCTCCAACGATTCCAATCTCATTGTTCCGGCTGAGTTGGAGGATGAGCAGGTGGAGGCGATCCGCGACATGGCCGGCCGGGCCTTTCTCGCCATCGGCGGTGAAGGGTACGGCCGGGTGGATTTCCTGATGGATCAGCGGGACAACAAGATATACGTCAATGAAATCAATACGATCCCCGGATTCACTCCCATCAGTATGTTCCCCAAGCTCTGGACCCTGAGTGGAATGGAATTGCCCGAACTGCTGGATCGTCTGGTGGAACTGGCCTTGGAGCGGCAGGCGTGGAAGAGCGCGCTCAAGACGTCTTACGGAGAGAGGTCGTGAAAGGGAAAACTGACCCGGTAATCCTGCCGGCCGGCAAACTGGCGCCGAAGTTACTGGAACAGTTTCTCCGGCGGTTACCGACAGACGGGCCCGAAGTGTTGGTCGGCCCTGGTGTGGGTGAGGACGCCGCGGTACTGGTATCCACGGCCGAGACGGTCGTGGTGACCACCGATCCGGTTACCTTTGTCTCGGACGCTCCGGTCGCCTGGCTGGTTCAGATCAATGTTAACGACATCGCCGCCATGGGCGCCCGTCCCCGGTACCTGGCCCTGATGGCCCTCTTTCCCGAAGGACGGACCTCCGCCCCAGGGGTGGAGAGTATGTTCGAAGAGCTGGCCGAAGTCTGTCGCCGGCTGGGCATCATCGTCATCGGCGGCCACACCGAAGTCACGCCGGCGGTCAATCATCCGGTGCTGGTGTGTATTATGCTGGGGGAGGCTCCCCGGGACCACATTCATCGCAGCGCCGATGCCCGGGTGGGCGATGCCATCCTCCTGGCCGGCTGGGCGGCCCATGAGGGCAGCGCCATCATCGCCCGCGAGCGGCCGGCGGAGGCCCGGAGGCTATTGGGCGAGGACGGCGCCCGCGCCGTGGCGGCGTGGGCCGATTTCCCCAATCTTCTGGTAATGGACGCGGCGCTGACCCTCGCCGGCCGGCCTGGTGTCCACGCCCTGCATGATGCCACGGAGAGCGGGGTGGCCGGGGCGGTGCGGGAGGTGATGCGCGCATCCGGTTGCGGCTGCGTGCTGCGGCAGGAGGAGATCCCGGTGCGGCCGGAGGCCGTCCGCCTGTGTCGCCACTTCGGTCTCGACTGGCGGGGCGTCATAGCCTCGGGCCTGCTGGTGGCGACGGTAGCGCCGGACCAGGCGGAAGAAGCCCGCCGCGCCCTCTCTGAGAAAGGTATTTCCTGCGCCTTGGCTGGCAAGGTCATCGCGAAGGGCTTGTTGCTGGAAACGCCGACTGGCACTGTGGAACTGCCGGATTTTCCGGTGGATGAAATCACTCGACTTCCCGTCTGACCCCCCCTCCTGGTTCTCTTCAGTCCACCCGCCGGTGGCGCGGGGATAGCGAGGAACACACGTGGAAAACGAACCGAAATTGAATGTGCCGCCAAACGGGCCGGAATTCGCCCGCCGGATACGGCATCACCTGCGCTATACCTTCGGCCAGACGGCAGAGGAAGTGCGGCCGATGGGACTGTATCGTGCCGTGGCTCGTTCGGTCCGCGATCTGCTGACGGACCGCCTCTTTTGCACCGAAGAGCGGGTCCGGGCAGCCGGAGCCAAGCGTCTCTATTATTTCTCCATCGAATATCTGCCCGGCCGGTTTTTGCGACAGAACCTGATCAATCTGGGTCTGCTCGAGGTATGCCAGGCGGCCGTAAGTGAATTCGGAGTTCCCTGGCAAGAGGTGCTGGAGAGCGAGCGGGATCCGGCGTTGGGGAACGGAGGTCTGGGCCGGCTGGCGGCCTGTTTCCTGGATTCCATGGCCACGTTGGGGCTTCCAGGCTACGGCTATGGCATCAATTACCAATTTGGTCTGTTCCGGCAGATCATCCGGGACGGCATGCAGGAAGAACAACCCGACTACTGGTTGGCCCAGGACAGCCCCTGGCAGATCGAGCGGTGGGATGAATCCTGCAGGGTGCCGCTCTATGGCCGGATCGAGCATGCCAAGGACCGCTACGGTCAGTACAATCCTATGTGGCTCGATTGGAAATTCGTGACGGGCGTGCCCTGCGACATACCCATCCCGGGCTTTGGCGGTCAGACCGTCAATTTTCTGCGACTATTTTCGGCGCGGGCTTCCCACGAATTCGATATGGCGGTCTTCAACGAGGGGGATTATTTTAAAGCGGTGGAACAGAAAATCTCCACGGAGACGATTTCCAAGGTGCTCTATCCGGCCGATTCGGTGGCGGCGGGACGTGAACTGCGACTGGTGCAGGAATATTTCCTGGTAGCCTGCGCCCTCCAGGATCTCTTGCGCCGCTTCGAAGCCGGACACGATGACTACACACGGCTGTCGGAACAAGTCGCCATTCAACTCAACGACACCCACCCGGCCCTGGCCGTGGCCGAATTGATGCGTGTTCTGGTGGACGAACAGGCCCTGGGCTGGGAAAGATCATGGGAAATCACCCAGTCGGTATTCAGTTATACCAATCACACATTGATGCCTGAAGCTCTCGAAAAATGGCCCGTCCCGCTGCTTCAAAAAGTGTTGCCGCGCCATCTGCAGATCATACTGGAGATCAATCAGCGCTTTCTGGATCAGGTGACCCGGATTTGGCCGGAAGACGAAGAGCTGACGCGGAGGGTCTCCCTCATCGAGGAAGCGCAGCCCCAACAGGTGCGCATGGCCCATCTCAGTATCGTCGGCAGCCACTCCGTGAACGGCGTGTCCGCCATACACACCGAGCTGGTGAAAACACGCCTGGTGCCCGATTTTTTTGCCGTCTGGCCGGAGAAATTCAACAACAAGACCAACGGAGTCACGCCGCGGCGCTGGCTGTTGAACGCCAATCCGCGCCTGGCTGATCTCATCACAGCGACCATCGGTCGCGGCTGGGAAACCGATCTGGATAAGTTGCGTGAACTGGAGGGTCATGCCGCGGACGAGACTTTTCTGAAGAGATTGCTGGAAATCAAGCTGGCGAACAAGTGTGAGCTGGCAGAAAGGATTCAGCGCCTGACCAATCAGAACGTGGCTCCGGACGCCCTCCTCGCCGTCCAGGCTAAGAGAATTCACGAATACAAACGGCAGCTCCTGCTGGTCATGCTGATCCTGCATCAGTTTTTCCGGATCATGGATGACGGCGTAGAGCCGGCGACACCCGGCACCTTCGTTTTTTCGGGCAAGGCGGCGCCGGGTTACTGGGCGGCCAAAGAGATTATCCGGCTGATCCACCAGGTAAGCCTGCTTATCCAGGCAAATCCGCGGGCCCACCGCTGGCTGAGAGTCGTGTTCCTGCCGGACTACCGGGTGAGCCTCGCCGAACAGATCATCCCCGCCGCCGATCTGAGCGTGCAGATCTCCACGGCCGGGACGGAGGCCTCCGGCACCGGCAACATGAAGTTCGCCCTGAACGGGTCGGCCACCATCGGCACGCTGGACGGGGCCACCATCGAGATACGACAGGAAGTGGGCGACGAGAACATCTATATTTTCGGTCTGACGTGGGATGAAATCCAGGCCCTGCGCCGGTCCGGTACCTATGATCCACAGGATTACCTGCGCCGGGATGACCATCTGCGCCGGGTGGTGGAGGCATTCCGGGGCGACCGGCTCAGTAGTGATGCGGCCGAGGATTTCCGCTGGATTTTTCACGCGCTGACCGAGGGCGGCGATCCCTATTACCACCTGGCCGATTTTCGCCCGTTCGTCGAAACCTGGCAGCGGGCGGCGGTGGATTTTGCCCGTCACCCGGACTGGGCATGCCTGATGATGCGCAATGTGGCGCGGATGGGGAAGTTTTCCAGTGACCGAACGATTCGTGAATATGCCCGCGATATCTGGCAGATTTCTCCCCCTGCCTCCTGAAGGGATAACCGGCGGGTGATCGTCAGGCCGGCAGAAAAGAGACGGAAAGGGAACGATGAAATCCATACGCGATATTTTCAAGATTGGTTTCGGCCCCTCCAGCAGTCATACCATAGGACCGGGACGGGCGGCGGAACAGTTCCGCTGGCGGTACCCCGCCGCGACGCGGTTTCGGGTCACCCTGTACGGCAGCCTTGCCGCCACTGGTCGTGGCCACGGCACCGGCAGTGTCATCCACCAGGTGCTGGCACCCCATGAAGTGGACATCCGGTGGCGGACCGAGGAAGAACTGCCGCGGCATCCCAATGGGCTGGACTTCGAGGCGTTTGACGCCCGGGGGCAGCTTCAGGGATCGTGGCGGGTGTACAGCATCGGCGGAGGTGACCTGGCAGATGAAGACGGGGCGGTTGGTCCGTCGGAGGCCATTTATCCGTTGACTACCATGAACGATATCCTTGAGTGGTGCCGGGAGAACGGCCGATCGCTGTGGGAGTATGTGGCCGAAAGGGAGGGGGAACACATCTGGCCGTTTCTGGAGGAGGTCTGGACGGTCATGAAGACCACCATCCAAACCGGCCTGGAGAACGAAGGTGTTCTGCCCGGGCCCCTGCGATTGGCCCGCAAGGCCGCCGCGTATCACTCCCGGGTGCGGAGCAGCCGCGGGGTGATTCGCGACATCGGCCAGTTGTTTTCCTTCGCGCTGGCCGTGGCCGAAGAAAACGCCGCCGGCGGCCGGGTGGTGACGGCGCCGACCTGCGGCGCTGCGGGCGTTCTGCCGGCCGTCCTCTATTTCCTGGTGGCCGATCAGAACTACCCTGCCGTCCGGATTCTGCGCGGACTGGCCACGGCCGGTTTGGTGGCCAATCTGGTGAAGACCAATGCCTCCATTTCCGGCGCCGAGGTGGGCTGTCAGGGCGAGATCGGCACTGCCTGTTCCATGGCGTCGGCGGCCGCGGCCCAGATCATGGGTGGGACGCCGGCCCAGGTGGAATATGCCGCTGAGATGGCGTTCGAACACAATCTGGGTTTGACCTGCGATCCGATAGAGGGCTATGTGCAGATACCCTGTATCGAACGGAATCCCATCGCCGCCGGCAAGGCGGTGGAATGCGCCGTCTACGCCCTCTACACCGATGGTGCGCACAAAATCTGTTTCGACCGGGTGGTGGAAACCATGGCGGAAACTGGACGTGATCTCCAGTCGGCCTATCGCGAGACGGGCCGGGGCGGGCTGGCCCGCACCTGGCAGCCCCTGCGCTGACGACTATTCCTCTGCTTTCCCCGTATCCTCAGAACAACTGTCGGGCGAAGTGTCCCCTAACAAGCGAATTCGGGTGAATACGTAATCCAGCGACTCGGCCTGCAGGATCTGCCGCCGGTACACTTCGGAGCCCCCTTCGGTAACCGGAAGCGGAAAGGTGGGCGCGCGGTGGTGCTTTTCCTCGTTGCCGGGTCGGTGTGCGTCGTAAAGAAAGACCAGGCGAATTTCACCTTCTGCCAGTTCGATGGCGGTGAGACCGTCCTGGTGCAGGCCGCTGCCGCTGTTGAAATAGCAGGGGATGAGCAACTCGTTTTGCCCCAGGCGGGCAAGGTCCTCTTCCGGTTCCACCGCCGCCTGGCAGCGGCGGAAGCGATCCCGTGCGCTGAGGATTTCCCCGGCGATAGCGCTCCGCTGCCGGCGGTCGGAGGCCGCGATGTATTGCCGGAGCAGGGATTCGATGCGGATGCGGATCTGCTCGATCTTGGTGAGAGATTCGAACATGGGTCGATGTGTATGTCCGGTGATGAGCAGCAGCCCCTGCTCTTTCGCCCAATCGTAGTAGCGCTGTTCCACTTTCCGTCGCCGCCGGTGATTCATGGCCGGACTCACCAGGGCATACAGACCCAGCGGCTGGGCAAAAAAACGGAGGAAGATGCGGCCCAGGCGACCCAGGGTATCGCTCATCAGGCTCCCCTGATGGCCATGGAGCAGAAGGATGAGCCGCTCCTCCCAGCAAAGTTTGAGACCCTCACCGACCGTGATCCCGGGCAGGACCGGGTGCAACCAGCGGCGGACCTCTGCCGGTTGCCGCCAGTCGATGTCATGGTTGCCGTATATCCGCCGAAGACGGTCCTGGGCCAGAAAGACTCTTTCCCGGGCATAGACATCGGCGCCGTATTTGTTCAGCAGCTGCCGGATAGAATAGCGATGCAACTCCTCGATGTCGCCGAGCAGAAGAAGAGTAAAACCGTGTTGAAAATAGTAATCCATCGCCCGCAGGTAAATGCGCCGGTTGAGATCGAACTGGGGGGTGCCCAGATGCAGATCGCTGAAGATGACATACCGGTGCCGATCCGGATGAAACGGTTGCTCCGGCAGGGATGCCAGCAGGGCGGAAAAGCGGCGGGCCGTCGGATTTGGCATAAGAGATCCTTCCTTGCATCAGGAGAAAGAAGGATTATGATAGACAGAACCGTCACCGCTGTCCAGTGTCGGATTTGTGGAGGATAACGTCAGGAAAACCTTTGAGCCGTACTCCCCGCCTTGTCTCATTGCCGTAATGGGAAATCCATAAACTTAAGGTTGATTTTTCAAGAGGCGTCCCTTATGATGGGCGGTCACCGTCGCGGTGCAGACAAAATGAGCAAGGAGTAATCATGAAAAAACTGGTTTTGACAATGCTGTTGGCCCTGGCCCTTATTACTACCGTATTTGCCGGACTGGGTCGCACGTATCAGGCGTTCACCGAATCAGATTTTGCCAAGACCCATCGCTTTATTCCCCAAACAAAATATCGGACCCAGGATCGGGCCGTTTTCATCAGCCCCCAGAAAGAGCTGGTGATCCTGAAGATAAAGGGAAGCTACGTATATTATGAAAAACTGACCTGGATCAACGACGGCGCCCCCGAATCCGAAGCGGCCTTGAACCAGGTATTGATCGACTTCCTCTGCCAGGCCACCAACATTCAGCCGGAAACCGAAGAATACGCCGGCCTGGTGCAGTGCATCAACGACAAGATGACCGAGTTCACGCTCCTCGGCAACTATGTCGTCCGCACCAACATTGATCAAAACAAGGAAAAACCGTTCGTTGAAATTTACGTCCGCACCAATTGATTTCATTCCACATTTCGCGAAAACCCAGCCGTCCCGCCCCGGGGCGGCTTTTTTTGTCACGACACAAACACGTCTTTCACAGGTGCCGGCAGCACGACGCGCTGGCGGAGGGCGATTTCCCGCCGCGAACCAGTGATCTATAGACTTGGGAACACCGAGTGTGCGAAAATTATTTCAATACAAGAATGTACATGAAAAGCGGAAAGAACGGAATGGTCGCCGGCAGTATGATCCCTTGCCAGGTTTTGGCAATCCGGGTTTCCGGCCATTAGGGCGTACTGCCGTGCGGGGAAAGGGAGAGGATGCCGATGTATTTGTCCAGATGGATGTATGGAACCGTCATGGTTGTCCTGATTCTCATGCTCCGCCCGCTATGGGCGGACGAGGAGGGCCGCTACGTGCCCGACCCGGACCCACTGGTCCGGCAGCGGATCGAGGCGTGGCGGGACCTCAAGTTCGGCCTGCTGATGCACTGGGGGCCTTACAGCCAGTGGGGGATCGTCGAATCGTGGTCCATCTGTCCCGAGGATGAGGACTGGTGCGTGCCGGAAACGGTCACCGATTATTTCGAATACAAGACCCGCTACGAGAACCTGCCCAAGACGTTCAACCCGGTGCAGTTCGACCCCGCGAAATGGGCCCGTGCCGCCCGGGCGGCCGGCATGAAATACGTGGTGTTTACCACCAAGCACCACGACGGCTTCTGCATGTTCGACACCCGCACCACCGATTACAGGATCACCGCGCCCGACTGCCCGTTCAGCCGGCATCCCCGGGCCGACATCACCCGGGAAATCTTTGATGCCTTTCGCGGCGAGGGTTTCTGGGTCGGCGCCTACTTCTCCAAGCCGGACTGGCACAGCCCCGATTACTGGTGGCCGCAGTTCCCGCCGTTCGACCGCCACGTCAATTACGACATCGACCGCTATCCCGAGCGCTGGGAGCGGTTTGTCCAGTTCACCCACCACCAGGTGCTGGAGCTCTGCCGGGACTACGGGCCCCTGGACATCCTGTGGCTGGACGGCGGCTGGGTGCGGAAGCTGGATCCGGATGACCACCCGCCGGTGATTCCCGGTTACACCGTTACGAAGGACGGCGCGACCGCGCCGCCGGCCGGCGCGCCGGCACGGCCCCGGATTCCCGGTTACGTGGTCAAAAAGCGGCCCAACCAGGATATCCGCATGGACGAGCTGGTGGCCCGGGCGCGGGCCGTCCGGCCGGGCCTCATCGTGGTGGACCGGGCGGTGCCGGGCCGGCACCAGAACTATCTGACGCCCGAGAACCGAATCCCCGACGGCATGCTCCCCTATCCCTGGGAGTCCTGCATCATCATGGGCGGCGGCTGGTCATTTGCCTTCGACGCCGAAATGAAGCCCTCCCGCGAGCTGATCCACATGCTGGTGGACATCGTGGCCAAGGGGGGCAACCTGCTGCTGAATATCGGTCCGGGTCCGGACGGCACCTGGTACCCCGCGGCCTACGACCGGCTGCGGGACATGGGTGACTGGCTGGCCGTCCACGGCGCGGCCATCTACGGCACCCGGGTGTGCCCGCCGTACGTGGACGGTCCGTGGCGCTTCACCCGGGCGCAGGACGGCGCCGTGTACGCCATCCGGCTGCTGGATGAGGGCGAGGCGCGTTTGCCGGAAGCGCTGGTCATCCCCCGCACACACGCCGCCGCGCGCAGCCTGGTGACCCTGGTCGGGGCGGCCGGCACGCCCCTGGCCTGGGAGAACCGCGGGGATGACCTGGTGGTGACCCTCCCCGCCGAAGTGAATGCCACGTTGCCCTCCGGTTTCGCGGTGGCTCTGCGTATCGAATAGGTTATCGATGCCGGTTTTAAATTGCCCATGATTGTGTTGTGATGAAACCTGGAACCACCTGCCACCAACGGTTCACTGCCTTTCGTTTCTCGAGTTATCCAGTGCGGGATGGCCGCTCGTCAGACCGCCGTCCGCGTCCGCTTGATCTTGCGGAAAGTGTCGTCCGGCAGTAAATGGGTGCAGACCCCGAGGTTGTATTTTGTCGCGTCCTACCCACTGAGCATTTCGGCGGGGCGACAGCCATCGGCGAAGTTGACCCGGTCGATCTCCACCCCGGCGAACTGTTCGCCGTCCTCGCCGTCGGCGAAGACGATGGGCAGCTGCATGAAACCGTGGGCGGCGGCCGTTTTTTCGTGCAGCTCTTTCTTGTAGCGCTGACCACCATAGAGGACACACGTTTCCATGTAGCAGGGCTCGATATTCCGCTTCGCCAGGTACTCGATGACGCCCTGGTACGTTGCCGGCGTGAGGAAGGTCACATTCTTGTGCTCTCCGAAGTGCACCTTCGCTGGTTCCCGCACGCATGATGGATGGAACAACGATACATTTACACGATGACTTATGTGACGCTGGCGGCTTCAGTCAGCGCAACGGGTCAACGGATGTTGTTGATGGATGATTTGGCGGTGTCGTGTTTGTTTTTCATGATGTTGGACACCATGCTGAACTGCCGGTTTTCATAACTGATCTTGTTCTGCAGTTGCAGGTACTGCAGGTTGAACGACTGTTGCATTTCCTGCATTTCCCGGGTGGCCGCCATCAATTGCTCCGTCGCGTCGCCCGCGGCGGCGTGTGCGGATACTGTCCCCTGCTCTGCCTCGGCGACGGTTTCCGTTATCTGTCCGGTGAACTCACTGACCTTGTCCGAAAAGTGGCCGCACAGATTCAGCAATTCCGCGGCACTGCGGCGCATGTTCTCCTGGATGGCCACCATCCGGTCCAGGTCCTGGCCCATGCTTCCCAGAAGACTTTCCAGTCCGTCCAGGTCCGTGGCCGCCTCCGGCAACGGCTCGGCCTCCAGTCCGAGGAGCTCATCCAGGTCGGGAGGCTCGCCGGTGATCCACCGGTCATGAAAGACGGCCGGCCCCGTGGCGGGAGAATCCGGCGCCCTGGCCGGTTTCGGGTCGGATGACGGCCCGTCCACTTCCGGCCGCCCGGTAACGAACCGGGATTGTGGCGGTCCCTTGTCGGAAGGTATTCTCATGGCATATCTCCAGTGATGATTGGCCGGTTGCCGGTACAAAGAGTGTGGTTTCAATGGTCAATGATAGAGCCGCGTACCCGACGGTTGGAATGGATGAACAGAATCTTGTTGAACATGTGTTCCGGCCTGTTTGAGTGTAATTATAGCTCTTCTCTGATCGCTGTTCAACGAACAGGAGTTTATAATCCTGGAAAACAGACGGTGGCTCACTACATTGGTCGAATATTCGAGAAGTGACTCCGGGCAGGCTCCACGTGTAAAAAAAAAGGAACAGGGCGGCAGAAACCTGTTTAAGGGATAAATCTCCAGGTTGACTGCCGCCCGAAGTTGTTTCGTTCACTCTCTTTCGTCAGAGTCTATTTGCCACCCTCATCGTCGAACCGGCCGCGCTCGCGCTTCTTGGGCTTTTCGACGGTGACGGGCGTCTGGGCCGATTCGCCGGCCTGCTCCAGCAACAGCACATACTCGCCCGGCTCCACGAAGGGGCGCCGCCCGGCGGGCAGTTCCCCGCGCTTCGCCGGATCCACCATGTAATCCCACTCGAAGCGGTTCAGGCCGGCCTTGGCGTCCAGCGCCCAGGTGCGGTACACCTCGCCCTTGTCGTTCTCGAGGCGCGCCACGGCCGGCCCGGCCTGGGCGTGGTAAAAGATGAAGAGCGGGTCGACCTCGCGCGGCTTGCCGATCTGGACCGGCTTCTCCTTCTCCCACCACTCATGGGCCTGCTGCTTCTTGACCCCGAACAGGTGCAGCGCCTGGCCGCGGATCTCGGCCGTGTAGGCCTGAAGCACGTCCACCGGCCCCACCCACACGCTGCGGCCGTAGGTGCCGATGATAATCTCCTTGTCCCGCGGGTGGATGCACAGGTCATAGGCGGGCACATTGGGGATCTGGTCGCCCAGGACGTCCCACCTCTTTCCGCCGTCCAGGCTGACATAGACCCCGAAATCACTCCCCACGTAGAGCAGCTCCGGGTTCACGGGATCCTCGCGGACGACGTTGAGACACTCGTCGGGCAGGTTCCCCTGGATGGACGTCCAGGTGGCGCCGAAGTCGGTGCTTTTGTACACATAGGCGGTGGCGTCGTTTTCCCGGAAACCGGTGAAGGTGGCGTAGACGGTCCCCTCGTCGAAATGGCTGGGCTCGACGCGGGTGACCCACTTGTTCTGGGGAATGCCCTCCGTGCAGCGCGTCCAGTTGGCGCCGCCGTCCCGGGTGACCCACAGCCAGCCCTCGTCGGTGCCGGCGTACAGCAGCCCGAAGCGGAGGGGGCTCTCGGCCAGGGCCGACAGGTTGCCGTAGGAGACGTTGCCGCCGGCGTTGACGAAGGAGTCTGCCTGGCCCTCGCTGGTCAGGTCGGGGCTGATGATGGTCCAGGTGTCGCCGCGGTCGAAGGAGCGGTGGACGAACTGGGTGCCGGTGTAGACGATGTCGGGATGGAAGCTGCTCATTTCGATGGGCGTCACCCAGTTGGTGCGGAACGGCTCCTCTTTGGGGAATTCAGGCTGGGGCCGGATGCGCTGCGACTCGCGGGTGTGGAAATTCAGCCGCGACATGGCCCCGAACTGGGTGCCCAGGTAAATGGTGTTGTTGTCTTTGGGATTCACCTGGATGAACATGCCGTCGGCGCCCCAGATCTGCTCCCAGCTGTCCACCTGCTGGTAGGGCTCGATCTCCCGGGCGGTGCCGGTCCAGATGCCGTTGTCCTGCAGTCCGGAGTAGATGCGGTACGGTTCGGCGAAATCGTACGTCACCGTATAGCACTGGGCCACCGGCATGTTCTTGACAGGCGTCCAGGTCTGGCCGGCATCCAGGCTGACGTTCAGCCCGCCGTCGTTGCCCAGCAGCACGCGCCGGCTGTTGGTGCTGTGGTAGACGATGGCGTGGTGGTCGGCGTGGACGTCATAGCCGTATTCGTCGGCATACTGGAAGGTTTGGCCGCCGTCCTCGGTCTTGATGAGGCGGATGGCGCAGATGAGCACTTTCCGGTCGTCGGCGGAGTCCACGGCGACGCGGCCGAAATAGTAGGTGGCCGTGCCGTAGCCCCAGTCCATGTCCTGCCAGAAATCCACCGTGTGGGTCTTGGTCCACGTGGCGCCGCCGTCCAGGGTGACATAGAGCTCCGGCCCGATGCACTTGGGAAAGAAGATGGGGATCTCCGCCTGGGGCTTCACGTGGGTTCTCATCTCCTCGAACGTGACCTTCCCTTCTTCGAGGTCCTTGCGGATATTCTCGGCGGAAAAGCGGCGCGGGAAGCTATACAACCGCAGGAACTGGTCGATCTTCTCGTCCGTCAGCGCGACGAACTCTTCCTGGGTCATGTCCAGAAAGGCTTTTCCGCTTAGGGGTTCCGGATATTCGTCGCTGTACGGGCGCGGGGTCTGGTTGTCCACGAAAGCATAGAGCTTCTGCGGATTCTGCCGGCTCTGGGCGAGGCCGATGCGGCCCATCCCGTCGCCCACGGGCAGGCCGCTCTCCTGCCGGGCGAAGGTCCGGCCGCCGTCGGTGCTCTTCCAGACGCCGGTGCCCGGCCCGCTCTCGCGGAAGTCCCAGGCCTTGCGGTGCCGTTCCCAGGTGCAGGCGTAGACGATGTCGGGATTGTCCCAGTCGATGAGCACGTCGATGGCCCCGGTGAACTCGGGGCACGGCAGGACGTTCACCCACGTCTCCCCGCCGTCGGTGGTGCGGAAGATGCCGCGGTCCCCGCCCTCGGTGTAAACGGGTCCCAGGGCGGCCACGAACACCACGTCGGGATTCGAAGGGTGGATGGCGATGCGGCCGATGTGGTGGGAATTGTTGAGGCCGACGTTCTGCCAGGTTTTCCCCTGGTCGCGGCTGCGGTACAGGCCGGCGCCCATGTAAACGGTGCGGGTGTTGGAGGCCTCGCCCGTCCCCACCCAGATGGTGGCGGGCACGCCCGGCTCGCCCCAGCTGACGGCCATCTCGCCGATGCCGAAAGCGGCCTCATTGTCGAACAGGGATTCCCAGGTGCGGCCGTCGGTGTGGGTGATCCACACGCCGCCCGTGGCGTAGGCCGCCAGCCAGGTGGTGGGCTGCCGCTCGTCCATGGCCAGGGCCATGACCCGGCCGCCCTGGGCCATGGGACCCACCACGCGGAAGGGGATGACGCTGTACGGACTCTCGGCCAGCAGGGCCTGCCGCGTCTCGAAGGCCTGCATGCGGGCCGCCGGATCCTCGGCCGGCCAGGTGGGATGCAGGTGCTCCAGGGCGTATTGCCGTGTGGCGGCCAGCAGGGGCAAGGCCGCCAGAACGACCAACAGGAGGATCAATCGTACTTTCATGGGTTAACCTCTCTTCCTTGACTTGTTTTCCTGTCCGGAGAGCGGCCGGCTCGTGGCGGAGGGGTGGATGGCGGAGCGGATCCGCTGGACAATGAGTTGCGGGGTATGGCACTCAGGGAATCCTTCCGGACAGGGACATGACATACGGGTGATTGTAGAGGAAAACGCCCTCCCATGCCAAGAACAATCGGTGCCTCGCCTGCCCCCTGGTGCCACTTCCGGACGGCCCTCCGCCACGTCAACGCACAAACAACTGCTGCGGGATGGAGTATGGATGAGGCGTTCTTGCCGGAGTGCCGGGCCATCTATTTGAGTTGACGATGTGTGGTGCTGCTCCTTACAATAGAGGCGGATCCGGTTTCCATTCATTTCATTTTTCTGTTCAGGAGCCATCATGAACGATACTGTGCGCCGTGTGGCCATCCTGCTGGCGTGGCTGGCGGCAGCGATTGCCGTCTGTCCGGCCCAGACCGCGGCGGAGCTGCTCCAAGAGGCCAATGCGCTGTACCAGCAGCGTCGCTATCACGAAAGTCTGACCGTCTGTGACCGGGCCCTGGCTCTGGAGCCCACCCTCAGTGAGGCGTTCCGCCGGAAGGGCTGGTGCCGGATCAGGCTTCATGAGCCGGACCAGGCCGTGGCCGAGTTCACCCGGGCCATCGAGGCGGATCCCCGCAACGCCATGGCATACAACGGCCGGGGGTACGCCCGTCATCAGCAGGGTGAAGACCAATCAGCCCTGGCCGATATCAACCGGGCCCTCCAGCTGAATCCTGCCTACAGTGGCACCTGGAACAACCTGGGGCTCGTCAAAAACGCCCTGGGGGACGTCGCCGGAGCCGAGAAAGCCTACGAAGAAGCGTTGCGGCTGAATCCGAAGGATACGGCCGTCTATAACAACCTGGCCAATCTGGTGGCCGCCCGGAAAGATCACCGGCGGGCCGTCACATTGTATGACCGTGCCCTGGCGCTGGATCCCGAAAACGAGTATGCCCTGCGCAACCGGGCATTGCAGCGCTATTACCTGAAGGATTACGATGGCGCCGTCGCCGACGCCAGCCGCTCCCTGGAGATCGATCCCGATTCGGCCGACGCCTGCAACAACCGGGGCCTGGCCCTCATGGCCCGCGGCGATCTGGCCGCGGCCCGGGCGGACTTCGAGCGGGCCCTGGGCCTGAATCCCGATCTGGCGTACGTCCGCGACAACCTGGCCAAGGTGTGGGCCAGGATGAGCCCGTCCGCCTCCTCCGCGGCCACCCCGTCACCGCCGGCCGGGGGCGTAACGCCGCCGCCCGCGGCCGCGCCGGCATCCCTGCCCAACATCGTCTTCACCACCGAGGATCCTTGCCGGACCGACCAGCATGCCCCGGCCGGGCTGCCCTGGCAGGCGCCCGATCCGGCACCCGTGGAGCTTCCCGCCGGTGTCGCGCCGGCCAGTCCGGCGCCTTTGCTGGATTTCCGAACCATGTCCACTGTGCAGTACAACGGTGCCGTCTCCGTGGCCATGGAGGGGATGCGCCTGGTGTATGGTGAAATGACGGCGGACGAAGAAGAGCGTTTTCAGGCGTGTTGGGCGCCCCTCTTCGACTTTCCGACCCTGGACATCATCGATTACCTCAACGAACTGAATCTCTTGCTGGGCCAGTTCCTGGCCGGTCGCGAGGCGTTCATGCGCGCGGCGGTGGCCTGCCAGGTCACCATGTATGACGCCGCCCTGGCCGTGGCCGCCGGATCGCGGCAGGGGTACTTCGATGCCCTGGCGTCGGCCGACCGCCAGGCCGCCACCCTGCGGGCCCTGGAAGCGGGACTGGCCGAGATCGCCCGCCGGATCCAGGCCCTGGGCAACCCGCCCAATCCCCTGGCCGCCAAATGCGACGCCGGACAGCGCTATCGCCGATCCCTGCAGTCGGCCCGGCCGGCGCCCGAGGGACCCTGGATTCTGGAAGGCGAATGGGCCGGCTATTCGGAATCCGACGCCTATCCCGCCGAACTGCCGCGCCAGATCGTCCACCTGGTCTTTTTCCGGGGCGGCCAGAATCCCATGGCTAGCACGCCCATGCGCAGCCTGTTGGGATTCAGTTTTTCCGGCGGCGGCGAACCGGC
This sequence comes from Acidobacteriota bacterium, assembly GCA_016935015.1. Taxonomy (GTDB): domain Bacteria; phylum Acidobacteriota; class JAAYUB01; order JAAYUB01; family JAAYUB01; genus JAFGRT01. The sequence goes on from JAFGRT010000019.1 coordinate 16,616, forward strand.
GGAGGTCAACTGGACCCAGGCCATGCTGGAAGGTGTTGACGGTGATGAACTGGAATACGCCTATGAAACCACCATCGACGGCCAGCCGGCCACAGTCCGGGTCCACGCCACACGGGTTTCAGATGAACTGCCGCCGGCACCCGAGGGCCTGCGACCCGAGGACGCCCAACGCTTGCACGAGCGGCAACGCCGGATCCAGGCCGACTGGGAGAAACGGTCGGCCAGCCTGGATGACCTGAACCGGTTGAATCAGGAAAAGCTCGATGTGGCCCTGAAACTGGACGCCCTGGCGCGGCCCATCCGCTATATCGAGGAGTACAACGGGCTGCGGTATGCCTTCCATCTGGCCTGTCTGGACTGGCTCGACCGGCCGCCGGCCGATCTGGGCTATGCCCTGGATTGGTCCGACCGGGAGGAATTCAAGCGGCGGTTCAGTCGCTACCGGGAGCAAATCACCGCCGCCACGTCGCCTGCCACCGCCCCCCCGCCGGCGGCGCCGAGCGGCCCATCGCCCGAGGAGATCGCCGCCCGGGAGGAGACCATCGCCTTCCACCGCTCCATAATCACCCTGTTGCAGCGCAATCTCCAGAAAGAGCTCGACGAGTTGAACCGGGAAACCGACGCCGCCCGCCGCAAGCAGCTCACGTTCCGGGCCATCCAGCTCCAGTCGGACATCCAGGCCGAGCAGGACCTGATCACCTCCTACCAGACGGGCCAGATCGTCCATACCCGATCGGCCTTCGATATCATGGCCCATGAGCAGTTCGTGCACCGGATCCAGGTGGAGGCCGCCCGGGCCGATGCCGTGCGCCGCATCGCCGCCGGGGTGGAGCGCCAGATCGAACTGCTGCCCTGGGAACAGCAGGCCGCCATGCGCGAAAAGGCCCGGGCCGTCATCGACGCCCGGACCATCGCCACGGGCGATGTGGAGAAGGCCCGGAGGGTGGCCCTGGCCCTCAATGAGCAGGTCCAGGGCTACTGGCAGGGGGTCGCCGCCCGGGAGGACGAAAAGGCCATCACCGCCCAGGAATATGAGTTTTACGCCAATACCACCGTCATGGCGGCCGGGATCTGCGTGGTGGGCTTCGGAAGCGCGTCCCTGGCCGCGTCTTTCGGTGAAACGGCGGCCATCACCGTGTACGCCCCCCATCTCATCGGCGCCATCTACGGCGGCACCACCGGCACCATCGCCGGAGGGCCGGTTGAGGGAGTGAAGCACGCCGTCAGCTGGGCCCACCCGCTGGGTTACATGGCCACGTCGTTTGTGGAAGGGTATCAGCACACTGCCGCCGACCCCAACTCCACAGTGGGCGATCGGCTGTGGGCGGGAGCAAAGGAGGCCGGGACCGGTTATCTGATGGGCAAGGCCATGCAGTTCTCCATCAGCCTGACCACGCGCGGCGCCCTGGCCCTGTTCGGCCCCAAGAGCCGCCTTTTCAAACCGGTGAACTGGAAACGGCCCACGGTGAAGGAGCAGTTCGCCGCGGCCAAGTTCCAGCAGGATGTGGATGATGCCCGGTCCCTGATCACTTTTTTCAAGGAAAAACGCCTGGGCTACCTGCAGGCCCAGCAGCAGCATCCCGCCGGCTCGCCGCAGCTTGCCCAGCTGGAGGGTGAGCTGAAACACCTGGCCGCGTCGCTGAATTCCTCCTATCACTGCAAGTGGCTGCTCAAGTACGACACCCACCCCTCGGTGCGCCGCTCTTTCAGTCAATTGGTGGACCAGTCGTACCAGGAGATGATGCCCGACATGATGCGGCGCCTGCAGGCGCAGGGGTACGATATCAGCAACCTGCGGTTCAAGCCGCTCCGCAATGCCTCCAGCGCCGGCTCGTCCAGCATGGACCTGGATCTGGCGCTGCAGGAGCAGCCGGGCATGGTCATCCGCAGAAATGGCCAAGCCGTTTCGCTTGAAGAGTTACAGCGCGACGCCCAGCGGGCGCTGAACGAGGCGTATCACGGGGTCACCGGATTCAGTGGCGTCCGTTCCGAACTGGCCCTGACCACCAGTGTTCATTCCGAGGCCTTCGCCAACAAGAAAATGCTGGGGCCCAACGCCGATTTCAGCCAGTTCAGTGAACAGGAGATGGCCAGTATCGGCCGGGTGGTGAGCGTCAAGGCCGACAAAATCCAGAATGACCCGGTGCTGGGCGACATCGCCAGGCTCCAGGCCAAGTGCCGTGAATCGGCCAAGGAGATCGAAAACATGCTGCTGAAGAACCTGCGCCAGAAGCTGGCCCGGGCCACCCCGGGCAGCCCGCGGCACCAACAGCTGCAGGCGGACATCCGCTACTGGGAGGATATGCTGGCCAAGTTCAAGCGAATCAGCACCCAGACCACCAATCCGTACGAAATCCTGCAGATCGAACGCAGCATCCGCCAGGACACGGGCGGCAAGGGGAGCCGCGAGGTCATCGGCGATCTCATCCAGTCGTTCCGGTAGCAGCGGTGTGCGGGCGGGAGGTTGCAGGGCCACAGTGCCCGAAGGTGAGGGAGAAAACGACGAACCACCGGTAGCCAGGCCGGGTATTTTGGCGGCTTCATTCTGACCAGACAGTGGTTACCCGCTACCTGTCACGGTTCTTGGTACAGACGCCTGGCGCCGTGTATTGTGCCGGGATTACGTTGTCGCCGGTTTCGGGATCATGTGTTCCGGCATCTGGACGGCCACCACGCGGCCGCGGGCGCAGATTTCGCCGGCGGCGGCGACCGTGGCGCCGACGACCACCTTGCGCCCCTTGACCTCCTCGATCCGGCCGCGCACCTCCAGCGGTACGCCCAGTGGCGTCGGGCGGAGGTAATCCACCTGGAGGGACGCGGTGACAAAACGGAAGGCCGGCAACGTGTCCATCCCCCGGCCGGCGGCGCGGTAGGCCGCCGCGGCCGCCGTCCCCGTCCCATGACAGTCAATGAGAGAGGCGATGAGCCCGCCGTAGACATAACCAGGGATGGCGATATGGTAGGGCCGGGGCTGGAAAACGGCCACGGTTTCGTCACCGTCCCAGTAGCTCTTGAGCTGATGACCGTGGTCATTGAGACGGCCGCAACCGTAGCAATAGCTCAGGTCATCGGGGTAATAGTCCTGAAACGCTTTTTCCTTCATTTTAACATGTCTCCCTTGTGCGGGCGGATAGGCGCGGCAAACAACCCCGACCCAAAGATCTCCGGGAGCGGATCGACCTCACATCGCGGGGACGGAGGGGAACGGGGGGCAGACGGTCCGCCTTCAGCCGGATGTTCCCTTCCGCCGCGGATGGCGGCTCCGCGATATGGCCTGATTGCCTGACGCCGGCTGTTTTGCTGTCAATGTATCACAATTTTTGCCATACACAAACTGTCTTGTGGCTCCAGAACGGCATGCCCCATGTGCCGGATGCCGCTGCCGGAATCATGACCCCGCGCCGGCCGGGTATGCCATGCCCCTGTCCGTTCCTGTGGCGCGGTCAATGATGCCGGAAATTTCGCGGTGACACTTCGCTCCCCGTCGCCGTCGGCCTCCGGAGTGCCGGGGCCGGGTTCGACAAAAGTCTGCTGTATTCCGGCCGGGCTTCGCGATACAATGCCGGCATCGTGAATGAGAATAGCGCTTCCGAGATGTATGTCCACTCCCCCGAGTCAGACGTCGGTCACCGGCGTCGGCAGAGGATGTGGACAGGGCTGGTCCTGCTGGGGCTGGCCCTGCTGTACGGCGGGCTGTGCCTGACGGCTGAACCTGTTTCCTTCGGCGGCGACGCCGATGCCTTCCGGGTGGCCGAGTCGGCCCTCGGGCTGACCCGGGGCCGCTACATCCCCTCCCGTCTGCCGGGCTATCCGCTCCATGAGCGGCTGGTGGCGCTGGTGGTCGATCCGGAAAACGCCGTCCCCGCCAAGCTGGTTTCGGCGGCCTTCGCCCTCCTGGCCGTGGTTGCCTTCGCCCTGATCCTGAACCGCCGGCACCGCACGGTGCTCCCGCCGGCTCTGCTGGTGCTGGCCTTCGGCCTGTGGCCGGCCCTGGTGCGTAGTAGCTTCGTGGTCATGGATTATCCCATCGGCCTGGCCCTGTTTCTGTGCTCGCTGCTGGGTCTGCTGGCGGCCGAGGATCGCGGCCGGTCCTGGCCGTATGTCCTGCTGGCCGGGATCTGCGCCGGGCTGGCCGTGGCCGCCCGCCTCGGCTATGTGCTGTATATCGGCAGCGTGGTGCTGGTCATGGTGGTGCGATGGGTCCGGAAAAGGGAGGAGCGCGCCACGGTGGGCCGCCATTTGCTCGCCTTTGTGGCGGGTTCGCTGGCCGGATTGCCGTTTTTCATTCCTCTCTTTGACGAATACGGCTTTTCCTTTCTGACCTATTACGCCGTCCTGCGCTGGGAGTGGGCCGATTTCCTCTACAATAACGGCGTGCTCTACGTGAGGCTCTTTTCCCACGTGGCTGTCCTGGCGGGCTTGCTCTTTTTCCTGATTCATGACTGGCGCCGGGGGCTTCTCCGCCCGTGGTGCACGCGGTCGCCGGCCATCGGCGGCGCCGTGGTGTTCGTCGTCCTGCTCGGCTTGTTTCACCTCAACAAGCCTTACGAAGCCGAATACCTCCTGCCTGTGTTGCCGGTGGTGCTGCTGTACCTGGGGACGCGGCCGGCCGGCTACGGCCGTGCCGGTCGTTGCGGAATGGCTCTGCTCCTGGCCGGCGTGGTCAGCGGCAACATCCTGACGCCGGACCTGAAGCTGGCGGCCGGTGTCTGGCACGGATCCACCGCCGCTTCCTGGACGGAGGGGCTGACCGTGCGCGAATATGAGGCCCAGGCGGACGACGGCCGGGTCTATCCGGTCATGACGGCCATGCGTCAGCGGCCGCGATTCGCCAGTCTCTTTCAGGAAAGATACGGGGTGCATCCCCCGGATTTTGACGCGGTGGGGCTGGTGGGCTACAGTTTCTATGTCCGCCGCCATGTCTGGCTGCACGATCTGCCCATGTTTCTGGTGGACGACTCCATCCTGGTGACACGCCATCCGGAGCCGTACGTCTTCATCGTGCTACCGTACGAGCGGTTCATCGAACCCCTGCTGGCCCATTTCCGGACAACCCCGGACGGCCGGCCGGGCCGCGTTCTGCTGGTCTTTCGAAATCCGGCCGCAGCCGGTGAATTCGAGCCGCTCTTCCAGGAGGCCCGAGCACCGTCGGGGCAGCCGCACCTGCAAACCGTCGCCATTCTGGGTGAATCGCAAGCGCCGGCCTCATTCCGGGATGCCCTGCGCTGAAAAATCCCGTCCGCGCCGGAATGGTCGTCTCTGGCCCAGGGATCCGGATTCCCGTTCGTCAGTTTCCCCGCGCGGCCAGCTTTCTCACCCCTTCCGCCAGCCGGGGCAGGACCGTACCGGCCTGGCCCGGCAGCCAGAAATCCACCAGAGGGAAGGCCCGCTCCGGATTGACCTCGACGATAACGGCCCCGTGCCGGCGGGCGATTTCGGGCAGAGCGGCCGCCGGATACACGTTGACGGATGTTCCGATGACCAGCATCATAGCGCGGGTACTTGCTTCCTCCTGGGCCTGACGCAGGGCGTCGACGGGCAGACTCTCGCCGAACAAAACAGTGTTGGGTTTGAGCACACCGTTGCAGCTTTCGCACCGGGGTGGCAAGCCCGGCGGGACATGCGGGGCCTGGTACTGCCGGCCGCAGCTCAGGCAGAAGATTTCCCGAATGGAACCATGGAGTTCAATGACGTCCGGCGAACCGGCCTTGGTGTGCAGGCCGTCAATGTTCTGGGTGATGACCCGGCGCAGGACACCCAGGCTCTCCAGGTCGGCCAGGGCGAGATGGCCGGGATTGGGCTGATACTGGTCGTAATGGCGGATGAAATCGCCGCGGATGGTCCAATAGAGTGTCGGATCGCGGCGGTAAACCTCGATGGAGGCATAAACGGTCGGATCGTACGTGTCCCACAGGCCGCCCTTGTCCCGAAAGGTGGGAATTCCGCTCTCGGCGGAAATGCCTGCGCCCGTGAGGGCCACGGCCTCGCCGCGCTCCCACAGCAACCGGATGACTTCCGCCAGAGTGGATTGAGGATCACGCGAAAGCTCATGCATGGTCATGTCCTTTGCTTGCCAATGACTTCTTCCATCAAGTTCAACCGTGCGTTCGGTTTTTCGACAGAAAGAACAGTCCGCTGACGATTCGGCGACGCCGGTGGGTTGCGACACTGGGTATTCAGTGAAGAATCACCGCCACCTTCACCAGGTCCGTCACCGTCACCTGACGGTCGCCGGTCATATCGCCCATGGCCGTCGGCGGCATGGCCCGGTCGCCCATCAGCGATCGCCTGAGCAGGTCTGTATCGGCGGCATCGAGGACACCATTGGCATCCAGGTCACCCAGCACCCCGACCGGCCAGTGAACATAGCCGGCCAGATCCTCGCTGACATAGTTGTGTTGCACCATGAACAGATCACGTTCCAACGGGTCGATGGTATAGACGTGATCTCCTACAGAAGGTTGATACAATCGATACAAGGGAACCAGCCCGGGTTGAGATACCAGTGAGACGCAGCCCACCTCGCCCTGCACCTGGTATCCGAGAAGAGCGGCCCGGAACCGTTCGGCCAGATCAGCCGTATACAAATGATCCACCCTCAGGGGATGATACAAGGCATAGAGGGGTGTCGCTCCAGGTTCGGATGCGGCGAGGGTGCGCCAGGCCACACCGTCATAATTATAATCCGGCGGTGAATCGGCGGTGAGCGAATAGGCGTGATCCGTTTGATTCTGGATCCGAGAAGCGAAACGATAGACGTGGTCAGGTTCCCCTTCGAAGATGGACACATCGGATTGGTAAAGATCCCACGTGTCGGCATTGGAGTTGCCATATTCCCCGGCAGCGTAAATGACCTGTGTCTGTTCGCCGATGACTCCGTGGGGATCGCTGACGATACCGGAAGCCAGCTGGAATCCGTCGCCCACGTCGGGCGGACCGATGATGAACTTGTTGTTATCGACGGGTGTAAAATTCAACCCGTCATGGGAAATATGCAGACACGCCCGCGAAAACTCATCGGCGAATTGGCCATGACGGATCATGAGAAACAGGCCCAGGGATCGACAGTATTTGATGTCCACATCATTTACGCCCATCACATAAGTCGGTGGGCCGAAATGAATACCGTCAGCGGATTCAGCCCGGTAGAGCCCGTCAGGATCCGTCTGGTCGAGATAATACATAATGAATCGGTCGTTCAGGTACAAGACGCTGGGTTGGCCGGCACCGTAGTCACCCATGGTGGGGTCCTGTCGCGCAATCACCGGGCAGGGATTCTGGTCGTCCGGATACTTGGTCCAGTGGATGCCGTCGCTGGAGGTAGCCATATAAATGTCGTTCAGCCCTTCGAGGTCAGCCAGACCGGTGAAATACATGTAATAGATTCCATTTACGATGACCACGGATGGATCGGCGATCAGCGCCAGCGGCGCGGGCAAGAGCACGAAGCGGGGATTGGACCAGCTGAGGCCGTCGGTGGACTCGGCATACTCGATGTGATCCGGGTAGAGCATGGCCAGATTGCCGCCGGTCCACCACATCCGGTATCGGCCGGTGGCCTCCCTGTAAACGGTGACGCCGTAATCGTACCCTGGTCTCTCGATCACCTTGCCGAAATAGCGGCTGACAATGACATACGGATCCAGGAAACTGCTGGCCGTACGCGCCGCCGCTACCGACTGAGCCTGAATCGCGGACGGGCCGGATCCCAGCAGGAGCGCGCCCCAGATGAGCAGCCGGATCATGCGCGGGATATCCGGGTGCCAGTGGAACTTTTTCAGCCGATTCGTTTTGTTCATGCAAACCTTCATGATTCAAAAAGGCTCTACCCTTGCGACTCGCCATCATTATTATAAGACAGGTGCGGTGGCACCGCCACCCACGGATGCACGCCGCTGGCGGACGGAGCCGCAAAGCTGTTTGAAAACAGACGCCGACTGAGATACCATGTCTTTCAGGATACGGTTATGCCGTGCCTGTAACTGAGGGACTGTCGACCGGTCCATCAGGGCCTCTCTCACGCCCAGATTACCAGGAAGGAGACCCCATGACTGCCACCTTGCCCCATGCGGAAGATTTCCTGAGTCGGAAGACCGATTTTCCGTCACTGCAACGCACCGATAACGACCTTCCCCTGGCCTACCTGGACGGGCCGGCCGGCACCCAGGTGCCGCAGGCGGTCATCGACGCCGTCAGCCGGTACTACACCACGAGCAATGCCAATACCCACGGGTTTTTCGTGACCACCCGGGAAACGGATGAAATCATTCATGAAACCCGACTCGCCCTGGCCGACTTTCTCGGCGCCGACGGCCCGCAGACCATTTCCTTCGGCGCCAACATGACGTCGCTGGCCTTCGCGCTGAGTCACGCGTTTGCCCGCGTATTCCAGCACGGCGATGAGGTCCTGGTCACCCAGTTGGACCACGAGGCCAACCGGGGGCCGTGGCTGGGCCTGCGGCGCCATGGCGTGGTGGTCCGGGAAGTGCGGCTGAAGCCCGACGGGACGCTGGACTATGACGATTTCGCCGGCAAAATCACCGATAAAACCCGCCTCGTGGCCATGGGCTATGCGGCCAACGCCATCGGTACCGTCAACGACGTGCCCCTCGTCCGCCGCCTGACCCATCAGGCAGGGGCC
>JAFGRT010000148.1 GCA_016935015.1 Acidobacteriota bacterium
CGCTGCGCACTCCATAGGCCACATCCGTTTACTGAGAATCGCAGCTTGGGGTTAGCTTGGGGTCGGACCAGGACAAAATGCTGAAATAAAACAAGATAAGCTGCAAAATGTGGCTGTTTTCAGCCTTAGAAGCCATTTTTCGACCCTAAAATGGTGTTGGCCAGATTGACACCAAAACATGGCTGGTGACGTGGCGGGCGATGACAAGGTGTGGAGAATGCTGCCTTCAGAGGGGTGCAGAGGCAGGGTACTATGCCGGTCGCCTGGGGAATCGGTCTGATTTTTGCCCCAAAAAAGGGCTTCTAAGGTCAAAATCAGGTCAATAATATAGAGTAAAACATTATTTATCAATAAATTACTTTGTCCCGACCCTAATCTTTGCCAATCTTGTTGCAGTAAAACAGGTAACCTTCCGTACGGAGCAGCCGATAATGTGTTGGAGCGATTCTGCCCAAACGATCAACGACCGCCTTCGCCGGTCCGCGTTCCGCCTGGACAATGGCGACCCCGAGGAGGGAAACATGGTGTCAACATCAGAAGCGGGTGCTCGTCGCCCACCGGCCGGCATACGGGGAATGCTGGTCCGGAGCTTGCGATGGCGAGGCCTAGCGGTGGCGGCATGGATCTTCCTCGCAACACTGGGTGTGCTGGGCCAACATCGGCTGACCGTCACCTTCACCGAGCGGGCCGGCGCCGCCCGGAACGGCGAGTACGCCGTGGCCGGGGTGCCGCTGCCGCGGGACTGGAACGTCACCGATCCCGGCCGGCTGCGGCTGACATTTCCCGGCGGGTCGCCCGTCCCGGCCCAGTTCGAGGTGCTGACCCGCTGGGGCGCGGCGCCCGATGCGGCCGGCGCGCCCATCCAGTGGCTGCTGGCCGGCGCTCTGGTCAACCTGCCCGACGGCGGCCGCCTCAGCCTCATCCTTGATGACCAGGGCCCCGGACCGTCGCCGCCCGCCATCGATATCGACGCGGCAACGCCCGGCCTGCTGCGGGTGGACACGGGTGCGGCGCTGTTCGAGCTGGACACCGGCGGCGGCCTGACCCTCTTTCGCCAGGTGACGGTGGCCGGGCAGCCGCTGCTGGATCCCCCGGCGCCGCGAGACGCCATCCGGTACGACCCCGCCGGCGGGGATTCCATGGTGCCCGGCGGAAATCCTGATTTCACGCCGCGGGCAATGACGGCCACGGTGGAGCGGGCCGGCCCGCTGGCGGCCGTCATCCGGCTGGCGGGGAGCATTCCCGACGAGGCCGGCCGGGCCATCCTCGACGCCACCCTGCGCTACCACTTCACCGCCGGCCGGGCCGACGTGCGGGTGGACGTCACGGTGGAGAACAACCAGCCGGTGCTGACGGGCGAGTGGGACCAGCCCCTCAATGTCCATGACCAGGGGGCCGTCAACAGCGTCCACGTGGGTGGACTGGCCGTCGGCCTGCGCCCGCGGCCCGGCACCGGGCCGCTGACGGTGCGCCTGGAGGAGGGCGTCAGCGGCACCGCGCCGGCGCAGCCGGTGATCCTGCACCAGGATTCGTCCGGCACGGATTTCTGGGACGCCTACGTCGGCCTGGTGGGCTGGCCGGGGCAGGAGGCTGCGGCGGCGCCCCGCCTGCAGTCGTTCTGCGTCCACGAAGGATTCCGGATCACCGGGGCGGGGCCGGAGGTGTCGGGCCGCCGGGCCCTGGGCTGGCTGACGGCGGGCTACGGCGCGGCGGCGCCCAACGTAGCGGTGGCTGTCCGCGGCTTTACGGAGAATTTTCCCAAGCAGCTTCGGGTGGACCCGGACGGACTGGTCCAGGTGGATCTGTTCCCCGAGGGCGAGCGTTTCCGCCACAACCTGCGCGTGGGCGAGGAGAAGACCCACTCGCTGCTTTTCGCGTTCGCCGCCGGTGAAATGTCCGCCGAAGAAGCGGAACGGCGGGCGCGGGCGTTTCAGCAGCCGATTCTGGGGCGCCTGGTGCCGGCCGACTATTGTCGCAGCAGCGCCCTGGGCGAGGTACCGCCGGCCGATGTGGCCCGCTGGCCGTTATACGAGCGCTACACGCGCATCGCCTTCGAACCGAATCCCGACTTCGACCCGGCCGTGCATGATCCCAACTTCGGTAATTCCACCCTGCGGGACGCCATTGAGCGCTATAACTTCTTCGGCTGGCAGGACTACGGCGACGTCCCCCTGGACTATGAGGCCTTCGGCCCCCATCAGGCGGGGCAGATGAACCTCAAGTACTGGTTTCTGAACGGGATGCTGGTGCAATCGTGTCGTTCCGGCCTGGATGACTGGTTGGACCTGGCCCTGCCGGCCGCCTGGCACATGGCCGATATCGATTACCTGCACATCCCCGACGAGGGGATCGGGCACTGGTCCCACGGCGCCTATTTCGGCCACAGCCAGCATGACGAGCCGGGCAATGTCAATCCCAACCGCAACTCCAACTCGCCCAGCGTCGACCTGTTCTTCGGCGTGCCGGACCTGTTGCTGGCCTGGCGGCTGACGGGCGAGCGACGCTTTCTCGACGTGGCCGGCGAAGGCCTGGCGGCTATGCAGAACCTTTCACAGTTCAGCGATTTCGACGCGCCGGTCCTGGAACGGGAGCGGGCCAATCTCGTCTTCGCCTACATCGAGGGTTACCGCCAGACGGGCGACGCGCGCTGGCGAGATGAACTGCGCAACATCGTCGGGCGGACGGCCGACCTGGCCGGCAAGGGCTGGCTGGCGGATCCGGCCGCCTATGGCGCTGCCCATCCGGGCGCCTACCAGCGCATGTTCATGTTCGCCCAGGTGGTATGGGCCATGGGCCGCTACCTGGATCTGGCCGCCGAGTATGGTTGGCCCGATGACCTGGGCGTTGTGCCGTTTCTGACCGCCGGCGCCGATTTCGTGATCCAGCACGCCATGGTGGAATACCGGCCGGGGCGGGCGGCCGTGCCCTACGACGTGGTGTTCGACGGCAGCGATCCGTCCTACCTGGACATCAACAACTGGGCCCTGACCATGGCCGACGCCCTGGCCTACGCCTGGAAGTACAGCGGCCACGCGCCCTATCTCGACGCCGCCGGCATGTTCTACGCCACCGGTACCATCGACCCGGTGTGGGAGGACGACCCGCCGGTCTACCTGGGCAGCAAGGACCTGGTCAACACCTGCAACTGGGGCCTGGTCTACATGAACCAGCTGGCCGCGCTGCCGCTGGGCGACCTGAACGCAGACGGCCGGTTGACGGCGGCCGACCTGCTGCTGCACGATCTCCTGCGGGCGGGACTTCTGGCCGCCGGGACGTCCCCTTTCACCGCGCCGCGCGCCGCCGCCGACCTGGACCACGACGGCCTCCTCACCACCGCCGACCGGCAGCGACTGGCGTCGCGGCTGATCCAATGACCCGCCCCGCCCGGCAAGGTCGGCAGCGGGGACGATTCGCTCACCGCTTCGAGTGGAATAATCAGGATTTGTATGACGGGTAAGGACTATCGACTGTCCAACAGTTCATCACTCTTGTTTTTCCTGGATGCTGGTCACGTAATCCTCGAACAAGGGCCGGCGGCGGTCGCCCGTCTCCCGGACGATGGCCAGGGCGGCTTCGAACGCCTGCCGGGCCTCGGCCAACCGGCCGGCTGACTGATAGGCTACTCCCAGGGCTTCAAAGGCATCCGGCCAGCGGGGGGCTTTGGTCGTCAGAAACCGGAAGAGGGTGATGGCTTCCTCAGGTTTTTTCTCATACCAAAGCAGGGATAATCCGGCGTTGAGCACCGGTTCACGGGGCAGGCCGCAGTCGAAGCCGTAGGCCTGGCCGAGCGCCTTGTAATAGACCTGGATGGCTGGTGGACCGGCGGCAGCCGTAGCCACCGGCAGCCGCCAGCGGCGGTAGATGAACTCCAGCCCGGCAAACAGACCCTTGGCCGCCACTGGTTCGTGCTCTTCCTGTTCCATGACGACGCAATCCCAGTCCAGGCCCGCCGGAGCTGGAGCCAGCAGCTTGCGGAGAAGGGGCATTCCCTGCGCCCGCGGTGTGGTCCCTTCGGTGACGGCGTAAAAGGATTTGCCGAGGGAGTCACGGCGGGCGAATTCCCGGGCACCCAAGTCGTACCACGTTTGATCGAAGCCCGTGCCGGCGGCGATGTAACCGTCGAACAATTCCGGCCGGGTGAAGAGAAGCCACATGACCGTGGACGCACCACTGCAGAATCCGTATAGAACCCGGTGGGGCTGTGTTCGGTAGTGGGCGTCGATGAACGGCACGAGCTCCTTTTCCAGGAAATCCACAAATTTCATGTAGCCGCCGTCCGGTTGCAGGGATACCCACTGATCCCGCTCGCGATGGGTGTTGGCGATGCCCACCACGATCATTTCCGGCATCCGGCCGGGCGCGAGGAAATCCACGGCACCCGCGGCGAAGCTGAACATGGACTCGCCGTCCAGCACCACCAGCACAGGATAGCGCCGGCCGGATTTTTCATAGCCCAACGGCTCATGGATAAAGATATCCCGAGTTTCGCCGAGGATGGATGAATCCACCC
>JAFGRT010000149.1 GCA_016935015.1 Acidobacteriota bacterium
AATTTCCACTGCATGTGGCGGACCTGCGCGACATCCAGAAACTGGCCGACCTTTTCGAGCACCTGCGCCCCACGGCGGTCATCCATTTTGCCGCCCATTGCTACGTGGGGGAGTCGGTGACCAACCCGCGCAAGTATTTTGAGGACAACCTGCGGGCCGGGCTGAACCTGCTGGGCGCCATGCTGGACAGCGGATGCCGCACCATCGTCTTCTCCTCCTCCTGCGCGACGTATGGCGAACCGGAACAGGTCCCCATCCCCGAGAGTCACCGCCAGCAACCGGTCAATCCCTATGGAGAAACCAAGCTGTTTCTGGAAAAGATCCTGCACCGCTACGGCGAGGCGTATGGCATCCGATCGGCGTCTTTGCGCTACTTCAATGCCGCCGGGGCCGATCCTTCCGGACGGCTGGGCGAAAGTCACGAGCCGGAAACCCATTTGATCCCCCTGATGGTGCGGGCCATCCTGGATCCCGGGTACACCCTTACCGTGTTCGGCGACGACTACCCCACCCCCGACGGCACGTGCATCCGCGATTACATCCATGTGCTGGATCTCGGCCAGGCCCATCTCCTGGCCATGGAATATCTATTGCAGGAACAGCGCAGCCTGCAACTGAACCTCGGCACCGGCAGCGGCTTCTCGGTGCGCCAGATGATCCGCCACCTGGAGCGCATCGCCGGCTCGCCCGTCAAGCACAAGATCGGCTCCCGCCGCCCGGGCGACCCGCCACGCCTGGTGGCCTGCGCCGATGAAGCCCGGCGCCGGCTGGGCTGGGAATGCCGCTGGTCAGCCATCGACCGGATTTTGGAGACGGCTTGGCGTTGGCACCTGAATCCGCGCTTTTAATGATTTCGTTTACAAGAATTTGCCATATAGAATTCCCGTCCGGACTGGCCCTTCCCCTTGACCATCCGGAATCATCTCTGCTATGAAAGGGGTAGTCAGCAAACAAGCCTGATAACGTCACCACGAGGATAAGGAGGACAGGCATGGCTCAGTATCAACCACGGTCGGATTCTGCCACGGAGAGCATCTGGGACGTCCTGGCCGGGGGGCGGATCAACTCCGGTCTCAATATCCGGACGGTGCGGGAGATGGTGCTGCAGCGCAAGATTGATCAGGACGACATGGTGCGCAAGGACGGCGGCGAGTGGAAACGGATCAGCGATTTCCCCGAACTGACCACTTTACTGACGGAACGTAAAGTGGCGACCCAGCGCCAGCTGACCCGGGAATATTCCTATCTGAAGGTGCTGGCCATTGCCATTCCGGTCAGTGCCGTGTGCGCCCTGCCGGCGCCGCTGTACGATCCCTTCATTGAATCGGGCGCCCAGTATCTGGTCGGCTATCTCATCGCCCTCGTCTATTACGAGGTGTTCGGCGTCGGGATGGCCCTGTTCATGAACTATTTCCATCATCTGTATATCCAGCGCGGCAACCGCTGGGGATTCTGGCGCTATTCCAAGGCCGGCATGGTGGGGGTGATCGGCGGGGCCATCATGCTCGTCACGTTCGCGCCGCCCATGTTTCCCCTGTTCCTGCCGGTGGTGAATCACCTGCTGACCGGCCTCATGCTCATCATGATCACCACCATGTTCTTCAAGATGTTCTTCGAGAAAAAGCTGCAGTTCGAGGATTGACGGCATCCTTACCCACCCGGAAACCGTCGGTTACAACCTGATTTTGGTCCGAAAGCTCCAAACCTGATCGAATGGCTGAAGCTCAAACCGAAATCAGAAGCCCTGCATTGACCCTTGGACTCCCGCCCGAGTCCCCTCCCCGTTCACGGCAACAGCTGAAACGCCACCGTCAAACCGGACATCACGATGGCTACCATACTCATGAGCTTGATGAGGATGTTCAGGCTCGGCCCGGCCGTGTCCTTGAACGGATCCCCCACGGTGTCGCCGGTCACCGCCGCCTTGTGCTGCCGGGATCCCTTGCCGCCCAGATTCCCCGCCTCGATGTACTTCTTGGCGTTGTCCCAGGCGCCGCCCGAATTGGCCATGAACACCGCCAGCACGAAACCGGAAGAAATCCCGCCGATGAGCAGCCCCATCACACCGGGCACCCCCAGGAGTAACCCAATGGCCACCGGGACGGCGATGGCCAATACGGCCGGCAGGAGCATCTCCTGCTGGGCGCTTTTCGTGGAGATGGCCACACACTGGGCGTAGTCCGGCACCGTATCGCCTCTCAGAATACCCGGGATCTCACGGAACTGTCGTCGCACCTCGTCCACCATCTTGCCGGCGGCACGCCCCACCGACAACATGGTCAGACCGCAAAACAGGAAGGCCATCATGGAACCGATGAACACACCGACCAGTACCTTCGGGTTCATCAGGGAAACATTGTAAAATTCCATGAAATCCAGGAAGGTCGCCGTGGCCACATCGATGGTGTGCCCGTCGGCGAAACTCAGGGCCGTCTCGCCGATGCGCAGCAGGCCGATTTTGAGCTCCTCCACGAAGGAGGCCAGCAGCGCCAGGGCCGTCAACGCCGCCGAGCCGATGGCGAAGCCCTTGCCCGTGGCAGCGGTGGTGTTGCCGAGGGAGTCGAGGGCATCGGTCCGCATTCTAACGACGGGCTCCAGGCCGCTCATTTCCGCGTTCCCGCCGGCGTTGTCGGCGATGGGGCCGTAGGCGTCGGTGGCCAGCGTGATGCCCAGGGTGGAAAGCATGCCCACCGCGGCCAGACCGATGCCGTACAGACCCTGCCCCAGCCGGGCCGGATCGAAACCGGCGGCGAACAGGAACGCCAGCATAATTCCCACCGATACCGTACAGATGGGAATGGCGGTGGAGATCATGCCCACACCCAGGCCCTCGATAATCACGGTGGCCGGTCCGGTGCGGGACTTCTCGGCGATGCGCCGGGTCGGCCCGTACGATTCAGAGGTGTAGTACTCCGTGGCCTTGCCGATGATATTGCCGGTGATGAGCCCGACCACCAGGGCGCCCCAGAAACCCCACAGGTTGGGGAGTTCCAGGATACGCAGTACGATCCAGGCGACCAGGATAATGAGAACGGAACTGCTGTTCACCCCCCGGGCGAGAGACCGCAGCAGGTCCTGCTGCCGGGCGTCCTCCCGCGTACGCACCAGGTAGATGCCCATGATGGACAGCACTGACCCAGCCCCGGCGATGAGCATGGGGGCCAGCACCGCGTTGAACTGATGATGGAGATTCCCCAGAAAGGCCGATGCGCCCAGGGCGGCCGTCGCCAGGATGGAACCGCAGTACGATTCGTATAGGTCGGCGCCCATACCGGCTACATCGCCGACATTGTCCCCCACATTATCGGCGATGGTCGCCGGATTGCGCGGATCGTCCTCCGGAATGCCGGATTCCACCTTACCCACCAGATCGGCGCCGACATCGGCGGCCTTGGTAAAAATACCGCCCCCCACCCGGGCGAACAGCGCCTGGGTCGAAGCCCCCATGCCAAAGGTCAGCATGGTTGTCGTGATGATGATCAGGTTATGGCCATCGCCATCCGCCACGGGGTAGAAGAAGTTGAGTACCACGAACCAGACGGAGATGTCCAGCAGGCCGAGCCCGACCACCACCAGGCCCATCACCGCGCCGCTCCGGAACGCCACACGCAGTCCCTGGTTCAGGGAGCTCCGGCAGGCATGGGCCGTCCGGGCGGAGGCATGGGTGGCGATCTTCATCCCGATAAAACCGGCCAGGCCGGAAAACAGGCCGCCGGTGAGGAAGGCGAACGGAACCCAGGGGTTCTGCACGTTCAGCCCGTAGGCAAGCACGGCAAACAGTATGGTCAGGACGGCAAATACCAAGCCGACAATTTTATATTGCTGCTTCAGGTATGCCATGGCTCCAGTGCGGACATGCCCGGCGATCTCGGCCATGATGGCGGTGCCTTCTTTCAGCGCGAGTACCTGTCGGAAAAAGAGATAGGCAAAAGTCAGAGCCAGGATGGAGCCGGCGGGAGCCAGCCAGAAAAGATGATTCATCATGAGTGCTTCCTCCGCAGGTCATCACGAGTAGCCGAAACCGTGAGATTGGGCCGAGCGCCACCAGGCATAATGCTTCGTGGCCAGCTCCTGGATACTGGGCAGGGGATAGTAGGCGAAATCCGTTTGATCGGATACGAAAAGTCCATTTTTGATGGTTCGGAACAGCAAGGACCCGCGCATGAAGCGGATGACTGTTTTGACCGGTTGGCGGGGATTCTCCTGCATCCGGTAGAGGCAATCCCGCAGATGCTCCATGTCGGTGAAGGGGATGTTGTCCCCGGGGGCATGTATAGGATCCTCTTCGAGCCCGTCCAGGATCAGCTCCGTATAGACGATCCGGGGCACGGAGATGGGCTGGGTCTGATCGGTCACGTGGCGTCCGAACTGGGGAGGCGACAACAGGCTGACGGCCCGTGACGTTCGGGGGCACAGCTCCTGGTACAAGTGGAGTTGCTGGGCTTCATCGGCGGGAAAATCGGTCCGGGTCAGTTCCAGGACTCGGCCATCATCCGTAACCAGGTATCCGTTCTTCAGGTTCGCGATGGGCACATGCTCGAGCGCACGATAGATGGAGAGATAGACCGAGCGCTTGGGCTCGTTGTCCTCATGAGGTATACACCGTTCATCGATGAGGGATAGATTCAGACAGTCCGCCGGCAACCCTACCCGATCCACTTCAAAGAGAATGGCCTGGCCATGGGACTGTTTCTTGTCTCCCACGGCGAAATACACGGCAAATTCTTCGGGTTCCAGCATGGAAGCCACCAGGGCTTCGGGAAAAATCGAAAGATACAGATAGGTTTTCATGAGGGGATCCTCCATTCCGATCTCAGAGCATCTGGCACATCGTCATCCAGGCTCGTCGGCCGCTGGCGAGGCAGATATTTCACCCAATGGAATCATGCCCGCCGGAAATCCGAGCATTTCGGATGTGACTCGCCATCCCGCATCCTGACCGGCCCGCAGAACGCCGTTACACTGCATGGGTGAACGTTTCATCATAGTGACAGACGGCGACGATGTCAAGATGTCGCCTTCCCCC
>JAFGRT010000150.1 GCA_016935015.1 Acidobacteriota bacterium
ATCGATCCGCTGGCCGTCAGTCACGGCCCCGCCGGCGCAAGGCCGGCGGTGGCCTGCGGATGTCGCCCTCGCCTGCCGGGCGCGGGGAAGTAGTCCGGGTTACACCTGTCCTCCGCAGCTCGAAAGAGCGCAGGAGGACGAACCCGGAACTCTATCATGACAAAAATGTGCATATCTTCCGCCTTTCGGCAGAAGACGGCTACGGGTGTAGCCGTCGCCACCGCCGGCCGGGAATGGCGCGTCACCTTACCAAGGGAAGACATCCCGCCGGCACCAGGGGGCCATCGCTCCCGGTCCCTGTCTTGAAATCATGGAACGGAAAAAGACAGTTTTGACAGTTTCTGATTGCAACGCCCACGATCTGATCGTATGATTTCACCATATTGTAAGAAAGCACAGGGATTATTCATCGTCTACCGGAGGCGGAGTTATCCGCTCGAAGGAACCAGAATTTCGGCGTCCTGCGGCCAGCCGGAATCGCTCAGCCGCCGCGGGTGACGGGCGGGTCTAACGAGCTGCATGGGCTGGAACGTGTTCCCCAAAATGACCTTGAAGGAGGTGGATGCATGAGAGGTTTCATTCTGTATTTGATGGTGTTTTTCTGGCCCTGCCTGTTCGGTGAGGAGATCGCGCCGGCGATGGGCGACCTGAATCAGGACGGGGTGGTGGAGGCCGTGGATGCAGTGCTGTTGATCAATTACCTGGCCGGCAATCTGGATACGCTGTACGCGGCGGGCGTTTTTTACCAGGTGGACAGCATCGTGGGCGTGTTGCGCTACATGCCGGCGGGGACGTTTCTGCAGGGGTACGGGCCGGGTGATCCGTGCGGTTTTTCCGATGAGACGCCCTTTAGCCACACGCTGACGGCGCATCTGGCGGTGATGCGGACGGAGGTGACGCGGCGGATGTGGGCGGCGCTCAAGGTGCGGCAGGCGACGCTGCCGGCCGACCCGACGAATGAGACCTACGGCGCGGGCATGGACAACCCGGTGCAGCAGGTGTCGTGGTACGAGGCGGTGCTGTTCGCCAACCTGCTGAGCGTGGAGCGGGGACGGACGCGGTGCTATTACACCGACGCGGCCTTCACCGTCCCCGTCGACGCCGGCAATTACACGACGGGCCCGTTCTACTGTGATTGGTCGGCCGACGGCTACCGCCTGCCCACGGAGGGGGAGTGGGAGTATGTCTGCCGGGCGGGGACGACGACGCCGTTTTCCATCAATGAACCGAACTTTACCAGCTGCGATGATTTCTGTACAGCCGGCAGTTTGCCCGGTCTGGAGAGCGTGGCCTGGTTCTGCGCCAACCTGTGGGACGCGGCGGGGAGCAATACAACGAAGCCCACGGGTTTGAAAGACGAAAATCCATGGGGCTTGCAGGATGTGCACGGCAACGTGTTTGAATGGTGCTGGGACTGGTACGACTTGTATCCAACGGGTCCGGTGACAGATTACCGGGGGGTGACGAGTGGAACCTACCGAATGAAACGCGGCGGCGGCTGGGGTACCGGCGCCGTCGCCTGCCGGTCAGCACTTCGCAGCTTTGGCCTTCCGGTCAACCGTTACAATGACAGTGGTTTCCGTCTCTGCCGGTCAGTGGATTGAGCTTCGGGTTCGTCCTGCCGGGCGTGCGTGGCGTGTGGCGTCTGGAGTGACTCCCATGTGCCCCGCGGGGCGATGGAGGTACGCCGCGTTGCTTTGCTCATTTGGCAACGGGGCGAAAGCACGATGCCATCCCGCCACATTTTTGTGACAAAGCCTGGCACCGTCATGTCGAAACGGTGAGTGGGCGAGCCCGGCTTCGTCCCCCGGGGCGGGGCTACGCCGGGGCAAGGGGGCAGGCAAGGATCGATGTACCGGGAAGAAGCGGAGGCGCAGAGAAAAGAAGCAATGGAAGTGCTTTGCCCGGCTAATCCCTTCGCCGCCGGTGATAATCAAGCGCCAACTCAGGATCAGATGGTTGTCGGATTTTATCCACAGCTATTCCGCACTCGGCGGACTCCGCGTCTCGAACGCAGCGGGCGGTGGTTCACGACAAGAGTGGGTGACGGGGCGAACGGGTGAACCCATCCCGCAACATTTTCGTGACAGAGCCTGGCACCGTGTGGAATACCGAAACAGCGACGCGGCGAAAAAGCGAAAGGGCGGGAAGACGAAAGGACGATGGAGCGAACGGTCGGACCTACGCCGCAACATTTTTGTGACAGAGCCTGGCACCGTGTGGAATACCGAAACAGCGACGGGACGAATGGGCAAAGCGGTGAGGGGATAGTTAATTGAACAATGAGAAGCGGATGGCACCGCGCAGAATGGAGTCGCGCGCCAATCCGGATGACCGGGCAAGACTCTGCGACCAGAAGAAGAGAATCCGGATGTCGTCGCAAAACGGGGAAGCCGGCCGGCTCCCCCGTGTGTGTGAGTTCCTGAAAGGCCGGCCGGTCAGATGGTCTCGCCGATTGTCCCCTTGTATTCGGACTTGGGGATGGAGAAACGGCGCTCGATCTTTTCCCGGAAGACCAGACCAGAGTTATAGGCACAGAACGGGTAGAGCCGGCCGTCGGGTGTTGAATAATGAATCACACAACGCTTGACCCGTTCGATGTCGTAGTTATAGCCGTCCATGAAGTGCATTCCGGCCACCAGCAGGGTCTTGTAGGTATAGGTTCCGTCATTCTCGCCCCGGCCGGCGTTCTTGTCCATGAGGCCCTCCAACGTCTGCATGAATTTCATGAAGGACAGCCCCTCGGGCGCGTGCTCGGCTTTGAAATGCTTCTTGAGATCCTTGAGCATCTTGGCTGAACTGAACATCTTGTACATGGGCTTGAAGCGGGCGTTGTCCATCTTGTTGGCCGTGGCCTGCATGTCGTCCAGCATGCCTTTGACGTCCATGAAGCGGGTGATGGGGGTCGGCTTCTTGTTCTGGTCGACGAAGAAGTAGGTGCCGATGCCGCAGTGGGGGTGACAGGTGATGTGGCAGGTCTTCTCGCCACGCCAGGCGGAGATCAGCTGGGAGACGGGGGAGGTGCAAGAGAGGGGGAACCAGTCGTCCTTGCCGGAATAACCCAGGGAATTGACGCCCTCGGCCATGTCGGACAGGGTGAACCGCAGCCGCTCGCGCTCCTTGTCGTCGATGCGGCCGGTCAGGGCCACCGGCTGATAGCTGATGCCTGAGCTGACGTCGATGTTGTCCAGGGCGAACTGGAAAATTTCAGGCACCTGGTGGTCGTTGATGCCGCCGACGATGGTCGGCACGAAGACGATCTTGAGGCCGGCCTTGCGCACGTTTTCGATGGCCCTGAGCTTGATTTCCAACAACTTGGTAGTGCCGCGCACTTCCTTGTCCAGCTCGGGATCGACGCCGTCGAACTGCAGGTAGAGGGTGTGCAGCCCCGCTTCCTTGGAGCGCATGGCGAAATCGAGGTCGGCGAACTTGATGCCGTTGGTGGCGCACTGGACATGGGCAAAGTTCATCTCCCGGGCCGCTTCCAGGATGCGGAACCATTCGGGGTGCATGGTTGGCTCGCCACCGGCGAACTGCACCACCCGGCCGTGCACCGGCCGTTCGTCCCGCAGCGTCTGCAGCATCTGCCGTATCTCCTCATAGGACGGCTCATAGATGTAGTCCTGGACATTGGCGTTGGCAAAGCAGATGGGGCATTTCAGGTTGCAGCGATTGGTCAGGTCGACGTTGGCCAAAACCGTATGGCTGACATGGAGATCACACATGCCGCAGTCATCCGGGCAGGATGTGGCATGGGGCACAGCGGGATTGGAAACACCTTCGCCGATGTCGTAATGCCACTCCAGGGCTTTCATGTAATAATGGACATCGGAAAAGATCTTGTCCTTGACATAGCCGTGCTCGGGGCAGGTCTTTTCCATGTACACGGCGCCGTTCTCCTCGAACAGCATGGCCGGCAGCTTTCTGTCGCACTCGGGGCACAATGATGTGGTCTGGCGCGGCAGCTTCACCTCCAGCGGCTCGATGGGAGCGCCGCAGAGGGTCCGACGCTCGGCCGCCGAGATGTCCGGCTTGGAGTGAAACAATGATTTTGCCATGACTTAGCTCCTTACTATTCTAAATAAAAAGTTGAAATCCGTCCGCTGGACAGGCTTTTATTATAGGGCAGCTACGATGCGGGTTCAAAACAAAACTGTTCCTCGGTGTGGAACAGATGGGATTTTATTCGGCAACTGTTCCATCCTATGGACTGCATGTATCTTCAATAATCTAAGTACTTTATTGGGGCAATAACTGAAAATGTCGGGCGAGGCTTGTTTTGCCGATGGATTCGCAAATTTTCCAAGCCGTGGTTTTCCTTGTGTCGTCCCCGACTCTTCTATATAATACGTTCAATCTGAAGAGCGTGGCTGAAGATGGCGAAACGGCGCAACCGCCCTGCCGCAACAGGCGATGAAACCACCCAGATTCTGAACCGGGACACCCTGGCGGAAATCCGCCAGATGTCCGAGCGGATTCCGTCCCTCATCGTAATCCAGGGGAATGATACCGGCCAGATTTTCAAACTGACCAATTCGGCCATGTCCCTGGGCCGGGGTTCCGGAACGCCTCTCCGACTGAATGACAAAGCCGTCAGTCGCAAACACTGCCTCTTCGAGGTCTCGCCGCCCCATGTCACCCTCATCGATCTGCAGAGTGCCAACGGCACATTCGTGAACAGCGAAAACATCTCCAAAAAACGTCTGGCCAATGGTGACAAGATCCAGGTGGGCAGCACCATCCTCAAATTTGAAATGGCCGATATGGATGACAGTGATTTTCATGAAAAGCTCTACCAGATCATTACCTTTGATGATCTGACCAGCCTGTACAACAGCAAGTACATGATGAAGCAGCTGGAACTGCTGTTCCGTTCCAGCCGGGGGCGCTATCCGTTCACCGTGCTGTTCTTGGATATCGATCATTTCAAACTGGTGAACGACAATCATGATCATCTTACCGGCAGCTCGGTGCTGTCGGAACTGGGGCGCCTGCTGCTGTCGAACCTGCGATCCAGCGACATCCCCTGTCGGTACGGCGGCGAGGAATTCGTGATCATCCTGCAGGATACCTCGGCCATCCAGGCGGTGTTCGTAGCCGAAAAGATTCGCAAGCTGGTGGCCGGACATGAATTCGTCACCCGGGAGGGTCAGCCGCTGCATATCACCATCAGCATCGGCATCGCCGAGTTTTCGACCTCTTATGTGTCGGTGACGGACCTGCTGGCCCGCAGTGACGAGGCCATGTACCAGGCCAAGGAGCGGGGACGGAACCGAACGGTCCTTTTCCGCGAGGACGGCGATCCCCCCTTCGTTCAGGTAAGCCCCACCGTCATGAATGACGACACGCCCAGCCCCAGCTCCGGTCATGCCGGACGCTAGCAGACCGGGCCGGCATCGCCACCAGCTCCCTGCCTGACACAAGCACTCCCTTGCCATTTCGGGAGCGGTGTCGGAAGACGGCTCAGGCAAGACTCAGGGGGGAGACGCCGGCCAGGAGCAGGGCCGCCAGCAGGAAACCCAGTGCCAGCCAGTAAAACCAGTAATCCAGGTCATACCGCTCGCGGACCTGTTTCTTCTCCAGCTCGGTTTTTTCAAGGGAATCGATTTCAGAATAGATTCGGGTCAGCGACCGGGTGTCGGCGGCGGAGTACATCCGGCCGCCGGTTCGCTCGGCGATTTTTTCCAGAATATCGCGGTCGAAGTCTACCCGTGTCTTCAGCCAGGCGGTCTTGCCGCTGCGGGTTCGGGCGAGGACTTCCGTCTCCTGATCGGTGCCGAGGCCGATGGTGTAGACCCGGATACCGTACTGCCGGCAGATGTCTGCGGCCTGCAGCGGCGAAATTTCGCCGCGGTTGTTGATGCCGTCGGTAAGCAGGACGATCACCTTGCTTCGGGCGTGAGAATCACGCAAACGATTCACGGCACAGGTGATGGCCAGACCGATGGCGGTGCCGTCATCCTCGAACGGGATCAGTTCCACGGTTTCCAGCAGGGCGGTCAGGGTCAGGTGATCGGACGTCAGCGGGCACAGCACATACGCGGCCGCGGCAAAGGTGATCATGCCCAACCGGTCGTGGGCTCGCCGCGTGATGAAATCATGAAGCACGTCGCGAGCGGCGGCCAGGCGGTTTTCCGGCTGGAAATCCCGGGCTGACATGGAGGTGGAGATATCCAGCACCAGGACGATGTCTACCCCTTCGGCCACCACTTCGTCCCGGACTCGTTCCGTATAGGGCCGTGCGGCGGCCACGGCGACACACAGCAGGGCCAGTCCGGCCAGCGCCTTCAGCAGCACCGGAACCCACCGCCGCCGGGACGAAAACCGCCGCAGCCAGTCCGCGCCCGGGAAAAAAATGCCGGGTGAAGGGCGCGCCAGCCATCGCCTAACGATGAACAGCAGCACCAGCGCCAGTCCGACCCAGAGCAGCATGTCAGGTGATTTCAGCGCCACCATCGGCGGCCTCCCTGTCGGATTTCTCGCCCAGCCTCGTCATCAGTTCCCGGACAGCGCTGAAAAGAGAAAACGGCACCCCGCCGTCCGGGGAAAAACGGATCAGGTCTCCCTCATCCAGGACGCCCGCCAGCTGCCGGAGGGCCGGCGAATTTGCCGGAAAATGGTCATCAAGAAAGGCCACGATCTCCTGGTTGGTCAGGGGCAGAAAATCGCGGTCAAAGCGCCAGCTCAGATAATCGCGGAAGGTGGCCATCAAGCCGAAGGCCAGCAGGCGGTCGTCGCCCAGTTGCTCCCGGCGGGCCCACAACCCGTCCAGAATCTGAAGGAAATGGTCCATGTCGTGGTTTTCCGGTATCCGCGCGGGGGAAATCTCAACCGGTGTCTGCCGGCGGCGCCACCAGACCAGCAGAAGGATCAGGCCGAGGACCAACCCGAGGGCCGGTACCAGATACATCAAACCGCCGCTCTCCGGCAGATTCAGGATGACCCGCGGTGGCCGGGGACGCGGGGGACCCGGACCGGCGGCGGCCGTCAGCCGCTCGACGGCAACCGTCAGGTCCGGCCAAGGGAGGGGATACTTTTCACTCGAAGGATACTCGGCCTGCAGGGGAAGACTGCCGATGGGTACATTACCCGTGCGGAAGGCCTGCAGTTCTAAAACAATTTCGTAGCGGCCGGCGTCCAGCGGCCGGATGGTGACGGAACGCCACGTCAGGCCGTCCCGCCGCAGGGGCAGGGGCGGATGCGTCCAGCGGACGCCCGCCACGGCCGTCACCCGCAATTCCAGGTGAAAAGGAGTACCCACATACAGTTTCTCCGCCAAATGTTCAATCCGATGTTGGTCCAATTGCGGGGCGGCGTCGTATGGTGCGGGAAGGGTCTGGCCAGATGGGGTCAGGCGCAACACCGCCAGGATCGCCAGCACCAGGAGACCCCGGCCCATGAGCCGACAGCCGCGGCTGGAAGAGGGCCTCCGAGCCCTCCATTTTTGAACCGGATGTGGTTGGTCAAAGGTCATGAAGTCATGCGGCATCAATAATTCACGCGGTTCTGAAGTGCGGGACGATCCGCCTTCCCAGCCTGTTCATCTGACGCAATGTTCGGTGGAACAGGGCCCACCATGACGGATTCAGTCCGGCATGTGAATTTTACGGGCCGGGGCGGGATATTGCAATGGCGGAATGTGGACCGCAGCCTTTTGGCCCTGTTCGCGGCGCAAGAAAAATGAACCCTCCCGGGGTGTCCGTTTTGGGGCGTACAGGCCGGGGCGGATGTCCGGCGCATCCGCCGCCGTCGCGGCCGTTCCAACCGGAACGGAGCCGGTGTCATTTGCCCGCAGATGAGGCGGCAGCTGCCGCCGGACGGCAGATGGCTTCGGCCTCTTTCAACGCCGGCTCCACTTCCCGGTTCAGGAAAGGATTCCGTCGGAGGGCTTCCTTGAAAAGGGCGACGGCCTGGCGGGCGTTTTCCGATTGCCGGACCGGATCGCTCGATCCGCGGGCCAGGATCAGCCAGCATTGCGCCTGCAAGAGGGGCACCCGGGGTTCGCGGGGATCCATCCGGTCGGCCTCGGCCAGGCGTTCCAGGGCCGCGCGGGCGGGTGGCGCCGGAACCTGCCCCCGGGCCAGCCGGGCGGCCGCCTGCCATCGCTCCACCTGGGCCATGAGCAAGGTCATCTCGATATCGGTCGGATTGATGCAAAAAGCCCGCTGGGCATTTTGTTCGGCTTCTTTCAGGGCTGCCCCGGCATCCAGGTTCTGGTTCAGCCGCCAGTCCACGTCCACCAGCCAGATGGACGCCAGGGTGTGAAAACTATATGGATTGGCGGGATTCATCGCCACGGTTTTTCGGCCGGCTTCCACACCCTCCCGAATGGCCTCGGCCGGATTGTGACCCTGTTGCAACAGCCAGCGGCCCAGAAGCTCGTTGGCATGGCTGTAGTTCATAAAGGCGTGATAATGGTTGGGATTCTTTTCTGTCGCCTCCCGGCTCGCCGCCAGGTAATGACGGATGGCCGTGCCGTCGCCGCCGATAGTGAGCTCGAAGATGGCCAGGACCTGCAGGATGCCGGCTCGTAACAACGCCGGGTACGGATTGCCGGGCATCTGCCGGGCGGCCCGGTCACACCACTCCAGCGCCTGCCGGGCCGAGTCGCGGGGATCACTGCCGTAGTTCAGTTCATAAAAGGTCAGGTCGTTGAGAATTACGGCCATGTTCAGATATGGTTCGTAGTAGCCGGGCTCCAGCCGATGGGCCTGTTCCAGGGCGACCAGCGCCTCGCGCAGGGGCGGGCGCTGATCGGCCCCTTCCAGCATCGCCACGAAGGCCTGTTGCCGACAGATCATCCCCTGCAGATTGAAGGCCTGGGCAAAGTTCGGCCGCAGCTGCAGGGCGCGCTGGACGAACTCCCGACTCTGTCCGATGGCCTCCCGGTTGATATCCCCCCTTGCCAGCAGGGCATAACTGATGTCATACCAGATTTTGGCGGCCAAATACCGGTACTCGGCTTTCTCCGGTTTGAGGGCGATGGCTTGCTGCATTTTCGCCAGGGCGGTGTTGAGCTGCGGAACGGGATCCTCTCCCTGACGGTCCGCTTCCGCGGCGGCCTGACAGAGCAACGTGGCCTCCAGAAAGAAAGCCTGTACATCCTGTGCATCGCACTGGTGCAGTTCGGCCACGGCTTCCATGGCCCAGGGCAGCAAATCGCCGACGAGCCGCCCCCGCTTGAATGCCAGGCTGATACAGGCCATCCGGCGGCCCGCTTCCAGCAGGCGGATGACCGGGCTGCTGCGGGCATTGTCCTGCAACCTGACCAGGACCTGACCGGCCGATTCGAAGTCCGATTCCGCTCCGTCCAGGTCGCCGGTGCGCAATTTTTCGGCGGCCCGGTCGAGATAACCGCGGGCGATGATGACACCGGCCTGATAATGGGCCGGGGTTTTCTGCCAGGCGATGTCCGCCAGCCGGATGGCCTGTTTGTAGTCGGCCTCGTAAAGAGCGATCAGGGCTTCGCCATATTCGGCGGTGCTGCCGGAGGAGGCGATCCCCCGGCGGATGTGGTGCAGGGCCGGTTCGCCCATTTCCTGTCGCCATTTCCGTAGCCGCTCTTCCTGCAGGGAAGTGTCCAGCGTATGGAGAATCTCCGTGCGGCCGAGATGATAGAGCATGCCGAGAGTGAGTCCCAGATTGAAATGGCTGGCGGTATCCGCCGGATTTACGCGCAGGGCGGTCTCGAAATGCCGGCGTGCGTTCTCCCATTCCGCCAGGGCCATGCTGCCACGGCCCAGGGCATAGTGGCCCGGCCCGTCGGCGATACTCCCCAGGCGGGCCATTTCGTCTCGCAGCCAGTTCATCCGCTGACGGATCAGCTCCTTTTCATGACCGGTATCGTGGAGGGGCATCATCATCGAGATGTCGTGGACCCGCTCGATGGAGGAAACCTGTTCGCCGAACCGCCGGGCCAGGATGGCCTGCTCTCGGGCGTAGATCACCGAGGAGAGCCAGAGCGAACCCAAAATACCGGCCAGAACCAAACCGGTGGCGATTACCGCGGATAAGACCTGATTGCGCCGGATCCAACGGAACACCCGGATGGCCGTGGGAACCGGTCGGGCGAGGACGGGTCGGCCCTCCAGATATCGGCGCAGATCATCGGCCAGCTCGCGCATGCTGGGGTAGCGGTCCCGGGGCAGTTTGGCAACACATTTGAGGACAATCGCCTGCAGGTCCGGCGGCACGACATGGGCGGCCTGACGGGTGAAGCGTGGCTCTTCGTTCAGGATCTTCATCATGACGCTGATGGGAGTAGGCGC
>JAFGRT010000151.1 GCA_016935015.1 Acidobacteriota bacterium
AGGTGGAGGTCGAACGCGTGACACGCAACCAGATCTTGTCCTCCCCCGCCACGTAGCGGAACAGCTGGACGCTGTCGTCATTTATGCTGGCCGGTCGTCCGGACGTCACCGGTTCGTACTGCATGGACTCGGGATTGAATCCGTATTCGGAAACGGCCAGGGGAAAGACCTGCTCGCCGGCACCGGGCCCGGGGGAGGCGGTGGAAAGCGTGCCGGTGGCCAGGGTCTGGCTCAGGAAGGCGCCTTCCGGGAGCTGGATCTCGATGATCACGGGCGAGGATGCGGCGCCGGGGAATGCCTCGGGCGGCACGGCAAAGGTCAGGTAGCTGGAGGGCAGCAGCTGGGCCGGCAGCTCCTTGTCTACGGTGCCCGTCTGGCTGTTCCGGTAGTGCACCTTTACCGTGGGTGAATCGTACGTGGTCCGCACGAACATCCCCCGGTTGGTGCCCACATACAGCCGCCGGGGGGTGCCGGCGCCGAACGCCAGGGCGTTCACCGAAAAATTGTCCAGGGCCGGATTCACGTCGTTCCAGTGCATGCCATCGTCGGGTGAATGAAACAGCCCGGTCTCGGAGCCGGCGTACAGCGCGCCCGGGGCCGACGGATCCACGGCCAGGCTCAGCACCGACACATGGTCGATCATGCGGTTCCAGGTATCGCCGCCGTCGGTGCTGCGGTAAACGCCTTCGGGCACGGCCGCCGCACCGGTATCCTCCCGCGCGCCCACGTAGACATGCTGCAGGTGGGACGGGTCGAAGACGATGGACGTCACCACGGCGTCGCTCACCACAGACGCCTTCTGACCGTCTTTCCTGAGGGGGCCGACGTCATCGAGGTTGTCCCAACTGAGTCCGCCGTCGTCGCTCCGGTAGAGGGAGCGGTACCCGCCGGCGAACATGATGTCCTGGTCGGCGGGGTTGATGGCCACGTCGACGATGTTGAGCTGGGTCAAGCCGCGGTAGGCCCAGGAATTGCCGTTGTTCAGGGTAAACTGAAGGCCGTAGTAGAAGGCGGTGGAATGGGTCTCACCCATGTAGGGCGCCCAGCCGGAGCAGACGAAGAGCCCGTGGGGCGGATTCGGCTGGTAGACCGATTTCCAGAAATAGCCGCCACCCAGCGCGTCCCACTCGTACCCGCCGTCGACGCTGCGGTACAGCTCGATGGAATTGGCGAACAGCACGTCGCTGTTGTCGGGCCTTACGGCCAGGGAGGAGATCCTGGTGCTGCCCGATTCGAAGGGCAGGTTCGCCCAGTTGAGTCCCCCGTCCAGGCTCTTGAAGATGTTGTGGCTGTAATCCCCGGCGTAGACCATGCCCGCTTCCGTCGGCGGGACGGCAAGGCTCAGGATCACCTCACTGATTCCGTTGGAGGCCGTGAACCAGCTGTCACCCCGGTCGGTGCTGCGGAAAACGCCCTTGAGTGTACCGGCGTAGAGGGTCTCCGGCTCGGTGGGATCCACGGCGATGGAGCGGCCGGGGTACGGGGTCAACGGCACCCAGGTCTCACCACCGTCGGCGCTGGTGTACCCGCCGTAGATGCTCTGGGCGTACAACCGGTCATCATCCGCCGGATCGAAAGCCATCTCCCAGAAATACGGGCCGTTGGCGACGGTTCGCCATTCATCGCCACCGTCGTCGCTGATGGCGAAACCGACGGGATCGAAATTGCAGGCGTACAGCCGGTCCGGTATGCGGGGATGGCAGGCGACGTAGGGCAATTCGTTGAACGGGGCGTAAATTCGCGTCCAGCTCGTCCCGCCGTTGGTGCTGCGGTAGATGCCGTTGTAATCTACGGCCACGTAGAGGGTGCCGGGCGCAAAAGGATCCACGTAGATCCTGTCCATCTGGGCGGCGGGCAGGCCGGTGCTGGCCGTGAACCAGGACAACCCGCCGTTGACGCTTTTGCGCACCCGGTCCACGGTACCCACGTAAAGCACGTCGGGATTGACGGGATCGAGGGCGATGCAGCCGGCGGTGGTGGTGCCCGTGTCGACGTTGCTCAGGTAGGTCCAGGTGTCGCCGTGGTCTAGGCTGCGGTACATCTCCTTGCCGATGGCCACGTACAGCCGGCCCCCGTCGGCGCTTAGGGCCATGGCCTTGAAGTCGTTGCCGTAGAAGATGGGGACCGCCTCCCAGCTGAGGCCCCAGTTGCGGCTGATGAAAATGCCGCCGCCCCACCCCACGCTGGCATACAGCCGGTTGGGCTGGGCCGGGTCCACCGTGATGATCTGGATATCACCGCCATATGGCCCTTCACTGGACCAGACGGGTGTCACGCCGTGGACGGACATAACACCCGCCACGGCGATCATGATGCCTGCCAGGACAATGCTGTTCATTGCGCCCTCCTTGCACATGCAATCCGACGCCCGGCGGCTCGACTGCCGTCCAGTGAAATATGGCTGTGGTTGGATCTATATCCTTGCTAAATATTTTAACATGAAACTCAAGTAATACAAACAGAAAATGGAAACTCAAGCGACGGGTGGCCGGCAGGTCTTCAAGACCGCCCCGCATCCCGGCGATGGGTGCGTCACCCCTTTCTATCTTCAGGGACTTCTCAGGGGAAGACGGCACCTCCGAGACAGGTTCCGACGACAACCGAAAACTGCCGTGAATTCAATGAAGGAGTATGATCATTCAGACACTGGCGCCCACGTATCTCCCGTCCTATCTGCGTATTCCGGTGAAACTGGACAGCGATTCCGGTGTTATTGGACACCGATTTTGTGGAAGATACCACAGGGGGTGTAAAAAATCCACCGAGTGTCCGATTTGAGCCGCTTCAAAGAACGATTTTTCGGGTGCCGGTCCGCCGGCACGGCCGTCTCTTCAGATTCTGATCCATTGAAAAACACTCGTCGTCGCCGCTGTGGGAATGTGGGAAACTCGTGGCTGGGGACGAGTTTCCCAAGGGGCTGTGGGAATCCGCTCCGGGATTTCCAATCCCGCCGATGGCGGGAGGACGGGGTCCGCCGTCCACATGAGCGTCAGGCCCGTCATTTCCATCAGCGGTTCTCCTGCATCATCTGTTTGCCTTTCAGTTTCCGTCTGGATTCGCCTTTCATTTCGATTTTGTGCGCGTGATGGACCAGCCGGTCGAGAACGGCGTCGGCCAGGGTGGCGTCGCCCATATGCTGGTGCCATTCGGCGACGGGCAGCTGGGAGACCAGCAGGGTGGACCGTGCCTGCCAGCGGTCATCGAGCAGTTCCAGAAGTTCCCGGGTCTGGGATACCTTGAGCGGATCCCGCAGCCAGTCATCGAAGATAAGCAGCTGAACCCGGGCGAAGGCATCCAGGCTTTTGCTCCAGGTGCCGTTGGCCTGGCCCAGGGTCAGCTCCTGGAGCAGACGTCCGGTGCGCAGATAGCGGACCCGGATGCCGTGGCCGCACAGGGCCCGTCCCAGGGCACAGGCCAGATAGGTCTTGCCCACGCCCGTCGGCCCGGTGACGATGACATTGAGCCGGTTGCGGATCCAGCCTCCCTGGGCCAGGGTCCGGATCAG
>JAFGRT010000152.1 GCA_016935015.1 Acidobacteriota bacterium
CCCCAATGATTGACCAAGGTATGAGTTCCGGGTTTGGCAAACCCGGACTACAGGTACCCCGCCTTCGCCCCCTCGCCCGGCCGGCGCACCGTGCTCAGGCCGGATCCGGATTCCATTTCTTCATGATGCGGAGGCCGTCCCTGATTTCCGCGTCCACCCAGCCCTGCCGGAGGTAGAAGCCGTAGGCGCGCAGGGCGGGATCCACGTCGGTGGTCAGCCAGATCTCCGGCCAGCCGGCCGCCCAGAGGTCCTTCTCCACCCGGGTCAGCAGGTCGGCACCGATGCCCCGGCCCTCGAATTCGGGCAGCAGGGCGATAACCCACATTTCCCCCGTGGCCCGGTTGCCCATGGCGAACCCGACGACGCGGCCCTCCGTCTCGCACAGCCACCCGGCGTGGGTCGATCCCAGCATGGCCGTGACGGATTCCACCGTGATGCCCATCCGGGTCAGTTCCGCGCTCGACAGCACGTTTTCCCGCGTGGCCACCCGCACCTCGAACAGCGCCGGCACATCCGCCACACTGATCTCACGAATACGCATCTGGTCGACCTCCTGCTCTGCCGCCGACGAGGGATGCCCCGCCATCACCGCGACCGTGTCCGCTGGCCTGTACCATTGGAATGTTGCGGCGGCGGGCCAAATTGCCGCCGGGTACGTCTCGTGCCCGGCGGGCTTAGTAAGAGTTCTGTTGTGTGAGTAAAACAAGAGCTGAACGGTACACGTAATTCAGGTCAGAGCGCTGCGGACAACCGCATTCCGGCAATAAATGCATGATCTGACGCTTCGGAACGAGGACCTGGCACCGATACTTGATCGCGAAGTTGTATCGTTCACCTGTCTTGTGTATGTCCTGCGCCCGACGGTTTGTCAACCATTCCGCGCCTGTTTCCCGGAAAACGTCGCTCTAGCCTCAATCAGCAGCCTTGGCGATTTCGTCCAGAAACAGAAGGGCGTTATCGATCTTGCGATTGATCTCCTTCACCGAATCGGCCACGGTGGGTGGCTGATCCGGCGCCGGTGAAATGCCTTTGTCCGTATCCACGGCAATCAGCATCTCCTTGAACCAGAGGGTCCGCCACGGACCATCCAGCCGCTCCGCTACCTTCTGGCGGTCGCTGTTCTGCTCGGTCAGCGTCTCGCCCAGGATAGACGAATAGATCTTTGCGAAATAGCGGCGGTGCGTATTGAACACCTCTACCTGGCGGTTGTAATGGAGATTCCAGAAGCTGGCGCAACGATGGAAGGTCTCCTGGCGGGACTGGGTTTTCGACTCCTCTTCCGCCACCGCCCGGCTCATGGCGGCGAAATCGTTGCCGGATTCCTTGAATGCGTCCATCGCCTTGTTCATGGCCGACAGCTGGGCGTCCACCAGGGCACTGGCCGCGTCGGCGTCGAATGTTTCCGTAGCCGTGAATCCCTGCCGGATGTAGAATTCGTCGTCCACTCGCAAGCCGTTCAGTTGATCACGCGCCTCCTGGATCAGGGCTTTCACTTCCCCCGTCTGCTGTTCCGTGAGCCCGTTTCCACAGCCCAAGCTCAGCACCAGGGCGAGACAACAGGTCAAAAAGACAAAAACCCGGTTGACTGTACACTTCATGATGGCTCCTCGAAATGGTTGGTATGAATAGGCCGGGGCGGACATAGCGCCTGTCGGCGAACCGCCCGCTGATCATAGATGTCGATGGTTCTTCCACGTCATGGTGGCTCCCATCTTGGGAGGTTGTATGAATAAGGGGTTGATGCCGACGACCGCCGTTGTGCCTTACCGGTAAACCGAGCCGGTGCGTCCGATGTATCCTTCCGTTGCCGTTGCCTGAACCGGTTATCATAATCCGGTCGAACGGGAAAGGCAATCCCAAAAATGAACGCACTGCTGGTTTGGCGAAACAGGCCCCGTGCCGAGCTTTCCCGCCATAAGAGCTCCCCTCATCCTGTCTGTCGCCATCGCCAGATCACGGCGTAGCCGTTTTTCTGATTCGCGACACAATCTGCGGTCCTGGCTACGTCTGACGAATTCGCCGCGACACGCGAGTCAGCGCAAGAAAATCGCCGTCTCGCCCATTCGCCCCATCGCCGATTCGTCCCTCACTCGACAAGATTTATGCCATGCCCCGTCCGAAATACTTGAGGAAAAACTCCCCGGCCAGGCGCTTGCCTTCATCCGTCAGGCAGAGCGATTTGGCCTTGCCTTTGGGATCGGAAATCCAGTCCTTCTCGTACAGGCGGTTGAGGACCGCCCAGTCGTACCCCTTCCAGGCGCGGGTAATGCCATGATCCTCGAACATGGTCAGATACAGCAACGCCAGGACGACTTCATCCACCTTGTCCTCGTCATACTCCATGTGCCGCCTCCTCCTGGTCAGCCTTCCGTTCAGTTCAAAAAGCGGACGCTGTCATCCACTCCGTTTCGCTGTCGGGACGTCAATCGACCACGGGTGCAGCTTCGGTTGGGAGATCATCGATTCGTTTATCTCCATCGACATACGAAGCCAGAATCCGTTCACAACGCATCATTGCCGTAATCATGAAAAGGATCACAAGGCCATTTTTAACAAATACTCGCCGGTGGACAAGAACCTAAACATACATCCCGGCCTCACCCTGTCAACGGGTTTTTGCGGGATGGTAAATAAGGAGATCGGAGGGGTGTTCCCGACTAGCACTGGATCGATCCATGGGCGGCC
>JAFGRT010000153.1 GCA_016935015.1 Acidobacteriota bacterium
GCTTCCACGCCCCAGAAACAGCCGGCCCCGAAATGCGCCAACCGCGTTTTACCGGATGTTTGTTCCGTGACCTCCTGGGTCTGACGCACATCCGGGAACAGGTCGGCGTAGTCGGCATAGCCCTCTTCCACCAGCTTTTCGGCCGGGATGAACCGCAGGGCGGCCGAATTGATGCAATAGCGCAATCCGGTGGGCGCCGGCCCGTCCATAAACAAATGCCCCAGGTGGGAATCGGCATGTTTGGAGCGCACTTCCGTGCGGGTCATGCCATGGCTGCTGTCCTGGCGGCTGACGATATTGCCCTCTTCCAGCGGCCGGGTGAAGCTCGGCCAACCCGAACCGGATTCAAACTTGTCCATGGAGCTGAACAAGGGCTCACCGGAAACCACATCCACATAAATGCCCGGCTGCTTGTTGTTCCAGTATGCGTTGTCGAAGGGCCGCTCCGTCCCGTTTTCCCGAATGATCCGGTACTGCTCCGGAGATAGAATCTCACGCAGCTCCTCGTCGGATTGCGGCCAGGTACACTGGTCGGCGCAAAAGCCATTGGTATTATTCTGAGAGTTCATATTGTCCGTTCCTCCTGGGGATTGGGTGGCGACAACATACGCCCCCGCGAAAATCAATCCGGCCGCCATCGTCATGATCATGATCTGCCGCCGCGTGGTGACGGCGACGGCGTTCCACCACCGGCCGGCCTGCTTATACATATCTTTCATCAATGACATTATCCGTACCTCCCGTTGGCTATATCCACGGCTCAACAATACTTCACAAATTCTCCGCGCTGAACCGCTCCTTTGTGGTTAGATGAACAATTCAGCGGTTAGTTTACTTTTTCAATAAACATATTTGCAGCCACCGAAACGCCTCCGCATACTGCTTGACAAAGACATGGCGAACGGGCATATTTTGTTCCCATGCAATCCAGAAACCGGACGATGGAACCCTGACGGTATTGAGGTCCAATAAAACAATCAATGGGAGGTATCCGTGAGAAAAGAATTGTCCAAGATCTGGCTGGCCATTGCCATCATGGTGTCCCTGGCCGCCGGCTACCTGATCGGCATGAGCCCGCGGGAGAGACAGCCCCAGATGCAGGAGGCACTCAACAACCTCCGCGCCGCCGAATCCCACCTGGTCAAGGCGACGTCCGACAAGGGCGGCCATCGCGTCAAAGCCCTGGAGCACACCCGCAACGCCATCCAGGAAGTCATCAAGGGCCTCGAATACGACAATCGCAAGTAGCAGTGGAGCTTACCGATCCGCCGCCGGCGTCCGTTCCTGCACCCAATCCCAGGCGTTGCGGGCCCGCTCCAGTACGTATGACCGGTCCTCCGGCAGCAGGAAGCCGGCCTGAACCAAGCCGGCGGCCGTCGCCGTCACCTGCTCCAGATACGTTTCACGGGCAGGATACAGGGCGGCCACACTGGGCCGAGGATCCCGGAGGTCCTGCCGCTCCGCCTCGGTGCGGGGCAGGGGGATGAACGTGCCCAGGAAGTCCATCAGTTCTTCCTGCCCGCCGGTTTGTCCCCAGCGCAGATTCCACGGTGTATAGGTGGCCAGTGGCACCTGCAGCTCCACATTGCGGATGCCGCCCAGCTCGTTGCCGAAAACATCCACCTGGGCGACCAATGACGGAAAAACCACACCCAGCCGCGGCGGCTGGCCATCGATGATCCCCTCCAGCCAGCGGGGACCGTAGTCCACCCGGTAGGCCTGGTGAATGACGGCCGGAAAATCCACCCCCGGCAGCCAGGGAAAATCCACATCCGCGGGCCGGACAAGGGTCCCGTCGGCCCGTTTCGGAAAGGCACTGGCCGGCGGAGGCGATTCCCCCCGCACCCACTCCACCAGTCGCACCAGCAGCGCCCGGTAATTGACCTTGAACGCCAATGGATTCCCACGGTACGCGTTGGTTTCCGCCAACCGGTCATCCTCATCGGGCGGAAAACCGCCCGTAAAGTGCTGGCAGCTGGCCAGATGATAGATCCGTTCCCGATCCGAAGGGAGCAGATCGGCCGTGCCGTCCACCGTCGTATGAATCAGCGAGGCCGCCCGACCCCAGTATTCGTAACCGGTATTGATGTAAAAAATCCTGGGGACATGCCGGACATCGTGCATGTGGGCGAGCAATCCATCGGAACGGCTCTGGAGGGGATCGTACAGGGTTTCCCCTGCAAACGGGAAGATATCCGTGGGATAGAAAAACGCGGAATAGCGATGGGCATCCCGCGACGGCTGGGCGAAGCGATGATTAAAACTGCCTCGGCCGGCGCCGGCGGTGATGATCATGAGACCGTCATAAGCCATCCGGCCGGACTCGTCCGTATTGAAGCCCTGGTACAGAAAGTGGCGAAGAAATCTCCCCGTCTGGGAGACGCCGGCGGCGATGCCGTAGCGCGCCGGGAACTCCGCCCCCGGATCGTGCTTGGCGTACGCGATGACGTCACGGATCACGGCCAGCCCCAGGCCCACCACCCGCGGATCCCGGCTGCCATAGACAAGCTCGTAGATCTTCCCTGCCTCGAATCCGCCGGCCAGACAGATGTGTCCGGTGTCAGGCACGATCTCCCCCTCATACACCCGGGCGAAGTGCCAGTTTTCGCGCGGCACGACCCGGCGGGGCGCCTCCCGCCCACTGCGCACGGTCAGCACGTTGAGTGGATCCGCCGGATCATTTACCGGATAGGGCACATGGCCCCGATGCCCGAGGGGCAGATAGAGGGCCGGTTCATCCACGGTCCAGTCGGCCCGCATCAGGCCGGTGATGGCCGAACCGTCCATATGCCGGGCCACGGGCACCTCCAGCCACAATGCCCCTTCCCGGCGGGGAACGTCGTGCTGCCAGCCCACCCAGATTATCGTCAGGCCCCGCCGCATCAGCAAACCATCCCCGAAGGCGGCCGGATCTTCGGCTGTGAGAGCGCCGGAGTCTGCGAGATTGAAATAGCGCATGGAAAATTTCCCGCCGCGGTTGCTGACCTCCACCAGGGCCACACCGCTCCGACGCGCCGGATTCTGTGGCTGCAAGACCATGAACGTGGTCCGGGCCTCCACCAGCCCCTGCTCGTTGCGCGGCGCCAAGTTCAGATCCACGATCCGCGCATTGGCGGGATGAGCCGGCTCCAGACCGAACAGAATTTCGCCCGTCAGCAGCTCGTACGGGCCCCATGGGCCGAATTCCCGCCCTTCCAGGACCGGCGTACGCTCCAGCACATGGACATCGAGTACCCGCGCCGCCGGACTTCCGCTCATCAACACCATCATAACAATCAACACAACCCAGAACCCCTGTTTCCCGCCGCACCGTCGGGGACATGGACCAGGCGTTGCCGGATGGATAAATAACATGGGTTGCACCTCCTGGATACGAGCATGGTGAAGTCAGAGGCCATCTTGTACGTGCTTGGATGCTCCGGATACCCGGCTCGCTTCCGCCAATTGAGCACTCGCGGCTAAAGAATCATTCACCCGTTGTCTTCGCCGGGCATTCGCGCTACACTGGCGACAGCAATTCGTCTACATTCATGACAGAGCAAGGTCATCATGCCGATGATGAGTTATCCGTTTTCGCCTCGAAGCAGCTGGGAAGCCTTGCAGCCCCTGGACGACAAGCAGATCCGCGCCATTCAGAAAAAACTGGAGCGGCAGCGGAAAACCGCCGCCAAGGAAGAACGCGGCATCCTCTGCCGTTCCTGCGGTCACATCATCACAATGCCACGGTTGCGCACCACGGTTCAAGGCCGGCATGTACATACGTTTCTCAATCCCAGCGGCATCGAATTTACTATCGGCTGCTTCTCCGACGCTGCCGGCTGCCGCAATATCGGCATTCCTACAACCCAGCACACCTGGTTTCCGGGCTACGGCTGGCGAATCGCTCTCTGTGCCGGCTGTCAGATTCATTTGGGATGGCAATTCATGGGGGAAGATCAGGCGCCGTTTCATGGTCTCATCCTCGATTTACTGGTGGAATAGCGCGACCGGGGCCATCGAATACCCCCGTTTGAAGAAGCCGGTCTGCGGGCTACATCGGCCGCCCGTGGCGCGCGGGACACCGCTGCGGGCATTCCGTCGAACCGTGCCCCGAAACGATAGACCCTCTTACCATCCAGGGCGTGGAGCGGCAGTGTTTCCCGATTCGCGAAGCAGCCGGTGCCGGTCATGGTTGGAATCCGCGGCAGATGGATGCAAAACCTAAAAAGGATTCGGGGAGACAAATCTGACGGTGATCAGGAGGCTATATACGAAAAAAGGAAGCCGGTCCCGGCTTCCTTTTATGTTGAAATGGCTATGGACATTAGTCGCCAGGGCTGATGGCTTCAACCGGGCACACTTCAGCACATGCACCGCAATCGGTACAGGTATCGGGATCGATCACATAAATGGGATCCCCCTCACTGATCGCTTCCACCGGGCATTCGGGGAGGCAGGTGCCGCAGGCGGTACAGTCATCACCGATTACATAAGCCATAGTATCCTCCTTCATTCAAAAATCGGACGTGAATAATGTAATACGATCGAGTCCGCTTAGTCAAACCTAATTGAAAAAAAACGACCCGTCCCGACGGATGTCCTCATGCTGCCATGACCGTCGCCCGAGGCAACCTGTACTGCGAATGGGTATTGCATTCCAATAGACAAGCGTTTATATTGAGATTGCATCGAAATTCTCCATTTTGATCGTAATGGACAACCCACCATGAAGACAACGAGGACGCGTATCCAGCGGATATCGATCATCGGCCGCCGACCGCCGCCCATCCCGGGAAATGCAAAGCAAAGTCCTCCACCGGGCAGCGGGCCGGCGTCATCCGGCGCAACAGCTGCCCCGCCCGCGACAACGTCAGGTCTTCGCCATGCATGGTGGCTGACAATGATCCTCATTTCGTTCATGGTGACGACCATACCGGCTGCGGATATACCCTGGACTCCCGTCCGCAAAATTTCCGTCGAGGACGGATTAAGCCATAATGTCGTCTACGCCGTCCAACAGGATGTTCATGGCTTTATTTGGCTGGGCACGGAAGGCGGACTGGATCGTTTTGACGGCTACGAGTTCAAGCCGTTTTCCTATGCCAGAAACCAGATCGGTCTGCCCGGTCATGACATCGCCTGTATCGTCCAGGACTGCCGGTCCGATTTGTGGATCGGTCACTGGGGCGGAGGATTGGTGCATATCTCGTTAGCCACTGGTCAGGCGAATCATCACCGGAAGTCATCCGGGGAAGCCCTTGCCCTCTGTGATGATCGCGTCCAGTGTGTTTTTGAAGACGCCGGCGGCCGCATGTGGATCGGCACCTATCAAGGGCTCACCCGCTGGGATACCGAAAAAAAGACCATAGCTCATTTTCTGCACTTCACCGGCGATCCCGGTTCTCTTTCTCACGACCGGATCTGGGCCATCACCCAGGACAAACAAGGCGATATCTGGATCGCCACCGAGAACGGCCTCAACCTGCTGGAAAACGGCGAGGGAGATTTTCTTCACTTTTTCCATGATCCGGCCGTACCGGGAAGCCTGCCCCACGACCGCGTGCGGGCTCTTTTTCTGGATAACCGGGGGGAGCTCTGGGTCGGCACCCAGGACGGGCTTGCCCGTTTCCATCGGAAGACCCGTTCCTTTGAAGTGTTCGTCTCCCAGGCCGATGATCCCCACTCACTGAGCGATAACACCATCAATGTGATTCAGGAGGATCATGCCGGTTTTCTCTGGATCGGCACCCAGCGTGGCGGATTGAACCGCTTCGATCCACGGACCGGCCGATGCCGGCGCCTTCCGATACTGTCTGCTGACCGGTACGATGAAAGCCATCTGGATATTCGCTCCATTCTGGAAGACCGGTCACAGATTTTATGGGTGGCAAGTCGGGGCGAGGGTGTTTTTCTCCTGGATCTTAAACCAAGAAAATTCAACCACTTGACCAGCTCACCCGCTGAAGGGCAAGGGCTGGCGCACAACGTGGTTCTTTCCGTCTTCGAAGATCGGACCGGCACCCTGTGGGTGGGCTCGGATTTCGGATTGACCCGACTGAGACAGGCAGCCGATCATGTCACCTACTACACCCATATTCCGGGCGATCCGTCCAGCCTGGCCAACAACAGTGTCGAGGCCATCTTCGAAGACAGCCAGGGCACATTATGGCTGGGAACCAGCGGCGGTCTGGACCGCTTCTCGCCCCAGACCTCGTCGTTCAATCATTTTCGGCATCAACCGAATGATCCCTCCTGCCTGAGCAGTGACAAGATCCAGTGCATCATCGAAGATTCCCTCGGGCAGTTTTGGATCGGCACCCGCGACGGTCTCAACCGGATGGACCGGGCCTCCGGCCGATGCATCCACTATTGCTTTTCAGCCGAAGATCCGGCCAGTCTGAGTGATAATTTCATCCGGGTCCTCCATCTCGACGACAACGGACAGCTCTGGGTAGGAACGGACGTCGCCGGGGTCAACCGGTATGATCCCGTCACCGACGGATTTGTCCGTTACATACAGGATCCGGCTGACGCTAACTCCCTCAGCAGCAACCGCATCACCACCATCGCCCACGATCGGTCCGGAAATATTTGGATCGGTACAGTGTTCGGTTTGAACCGGTTGGAGCCCTCCACCGGCCGGATCACCCGCTATTTCCGGGAGGACGGATTGCCGAGCTCCACCATTTACGGTGTTCTGGTGGATGAGCGCAACACCTTATGGATCAGTTCCAATCGGGGATTGTTTACCTTCTCGCCGGCGACGGGTGATATTCGCACCTACAGTGTCAGTGACGGATTGCAGGGACAGATCTTCAAGCGGGGGGTGTGCCATCGGGGCATGAACGGGCGGATGTACTTCGGAGGCCTGGAAGGTCTTAACATGTTCGACCCGTTCACCGTCAAGGACAATCCTCTGCTACCGCCCATCGTGCTGGCTGCTTTCGGCGTAACCAACCAGGAGTATGATGCCCCGGTTCCGGTCTATGAAATGCGACAGATCGATCTGACTTATGAGCAGAACGATTTCTTTTTCGAGTTCGCCGCCCTGGACTATACCAGTCCCGAGAACAACCAGTACGCCTACAAGCTGGAGGGATTCGACAAAGACTGGATCTACTC
Source organism: Acidobacteriota bacterium (assembly GCA_016935015.1). Taxonomy (GTDB): domain Bacteria; phylum Acidobacteriota; class JAAYUB01; order JAAYUB01; family JAAYUB01; genus JAFGRT01. Next base: position 7,102 of record JAFGRT010000153.1, read on the forward strand.
CGGTTCGCGCCGTTATGCCAGCTACACCAATGTGGACCACGGCACCTACGTTTTCCGGGTGAAGGCCACCAACAGTGACTCGGTCTGGAATGAGGACGGGATCAACGTCCTGCTGACCATCGAGGCGCCGTTCTGGAAAACATGGTGGTTCCGGGCGCTCCTGACTCTCTTGGGACTGGGTCTCGTCTATCTCGCTTACCAAACCCGCATGCGGGGCCTGCGCCGGCGTGAGCGGGAGCTCCGCGACCTGGTGGACGAAAGAACCGTTCAGCTGGAAGAGGCCAACCAGCGTCTGCAGAAGCTGGCGGATTCCGACGGTTTGACGGGCATCGCCAATCACCGCTACTTTTACGAGGCCCTCCATCTGGAATGGCGGCGGGCCCTTCGCACCAACGAACCTCTGTCCCTGGCCATGGCCGATATCGACTGTTTCAAGGTGTATAACGACACGTTCGGTCACCAGGCAGGGGACAATTGCCTGAAGCGCGTCGCCGACACCTTGTCCGGCATACCCCAGCGCACTGGCGATCTGGTGGCCCGATACGGTGGAGAGGAGTTCGCCGTCCTGCTTGCCTCGGCCGACGCCAACGGCGCGCGTCAGGTAGCCGAAACATTGCGCCAGAAGATCGAAGGCCTCGGCATCGACCATCCCGACTCGTTCATCTCGGATTTCGTCACCATCAGCATCGGTGTCGCCTCTGTTCTGCCCAATGCCGCCATCAGTCCGTCGGACCTGGTCCGAGCCGCGGACGAAGCCTTGTATCAGGCCAAGCAAAGCGGTCGCAATCGGGTAGTTTGCGCTTCCCTGGAAAGAGAGGGGTAAGCAGTCCCCACACGGACGATCACGCGACGAGGCCGCCGCGCAGGCCGGCCTCGTCTCATCGAACCCGGACGACCGTTCCGACAACTATATGAATGTCCATGTATTTGCCATGGGAGGAGCCATGAGCATATTTGCCCCCCCCTGATCAAGGAATTCGAGAATGAAGCCGCCATCACCCGGCGACTGCTCGCCCTGGTCCCCAAGGACCCGTTCGAATGGAAGCCGCATCCCAAATCGTTCAGCCTGGCGGAGCTGACTTCCCATCTGGTGAGTCTGACCGGCTGGGTTCGTCTCACCCTGACCCAAAACGAACTGGAACTGGATCCCGGTTCGCATTCACCGTGGAAGGCCGCCGGGCGCGATGACCTGCTGGCCACATTCGACCGCAACGTCACCGATTCGCTGGCGGTCATGAAGGAACAAACCGATGGTGTTCTGCAACAGAACTGGGGCATGAAGATGAACGGCCAGATCCTCTGGGCAAGGACGAAGTGTCGGTTCTCCACACCTTCATCTTTAGTCACCTGATTCATCACCGGGGACAGCCGGCGGTGTTTTTACGCCAGCTGGAAGTCCCGTTGCCGCCCGTCTACGGCCCAACCGCCGACAAACCCATGTTTCCCGTGGCCCAGGTTTGCGCCGGACCGGCGACGGAGGCCGGCCCCTCGCCCCATCCGGCGCCTCCGGGGGAAGGCGAAACGTGTGGATGCCCTCTCCGGATGTCGGCGGTCACTCTCCTCCGGATGCACGTTTCAGCGTGAAGAAGTGCAAGGCCATATCCCGCTGCGACTCCCCTTCACCACACGCGGCGATCCGGAACTGATACTCGCCTTCCTTGGCCACCCAGAAGGATTTACTGATGAGCAGACCCCCCGCCGGCCGGCGCTCCGCCGTGGTCAGCTCCCAGGAGTGGGCAATCCGCCGCTGCCGCACCACGCTCCCCGCGTCATCATAGAGTTGGATCAGAAAATCGAGGCGGCTTCTCCAGACGTGTTTCCCTTCATCCCACGCCAGGCATTTTTCCGCGACGGAGATCCGGCACTGGACGGTAAACCCACCCGCCGAATCTGCTTGCCAATCCACCATTGCCTCGAGGCCCAGCGGATGCGCATGAAACGGCCAGATCGCGGTTTGCAGCAGACGGGTGGCCGGCGTCGCATCCGTCGCCAGGCTTCGCCGGGCAACCGCACCGGGGAACCGCTCCCGATAGCGGAGTCGCCGGCCATCCTCATGTTGGAGAGTGATCTGCAACCGATGCAGGCCCTTGAATTCTTCAGCCGGCGTCAGATCCCCGGGCGCCGGGGTGAACGCCAGCAGATAATATCCGCGGTTGTGGTCCAGCGCCTCCCGCAGCCAGTGCTGCAGATGGTTGCGGTTGTAATAGCATTCCCCGCCGGTTTTCGCCGCCACGTTCGTCAGACCCTCCAGTGTCCGTTCATAATCGTAGGCACCGCCATGATCCCGGCCCCGCGCATCGAGGGTATGGATGCGCACACCCGCGGCGTTGGCCTCATCGATGACCCGCAGGCGGTACGCCCGCACCAGGGGATAGTCGCGCATGGCGTACAGGCGGTAGGTGTCGGCCTTGGCATGATGCAGGGGCAGCCCCGGGCTGATGAACAGCAGATCCTTGACTCCGGGCAGCGGGGCCAGGCCCCGGATCAGCCAGAGCAGCGAACGGAGGCTGTCGGCTACATGCGTGTCCTCCTCTCCCACGTGAACCGCATCCGTCGTGGGGAGCGACCAATCCTCAAACGAGCGCCCCTCGTTGAGACTGGTCATGACGATGGAACGATGGCGTGGCCGGGCGCGCAACCGGTCGACAGCGGCCTGGAGACGCATCCGGTCGTCCGTGAAGGACTCTAGGGCACCCCGGTCCAGACTTTTGCCGGTGCAGGCCAGGGCCATCACCTCGCCACTCCGGAGACTCTCGGTCACGAAGCGATGCAAATCCCGCCGGATCGTGGCCAGGGTGGAAGATGTCATCCGCAGGTCATCCACCACGATGATAACGGGCCGCTTCCCCCGCGGCACCAGCGCCCCCGGACAACCGGCCAGCGTCCCCGCCGCCTCGCCATCGAACCACCCCTCGTCGGTACTTGAAACATACAGACAATGCGTGATTTGGCGCGGGCGGCCGCCCTCGGTGATGGTGAAATCAGCAGGCTCCAGTCCGGCAACCGGTGACCCCTGCCGATCCGTCACCACCACATCTGCCCGCACCGACCGAACAAGCACCCGCACCGTTTCGGCCCCCTGATCTGCCCAAAGGCTACATGCCAGAAACATGGTCCAGATCAGGCTCGAATAACGTTGACTCATGGCCATCGCTTCGTCCTTCGGTTATTGTTTCGGGTGATTGTATACGGCATGCTTTTTCTCCGGCCGGTTTAGCCCTTCCTGCCCTCATTCTAGCGAGCACGCCTTGCATAATCAACGCTCCGTTGTCGGGCGGACATTGCTTTCGCCGACGCACCTCCGTACAATAGACAACCAGTTCAAGGACCAAAAAAACCGGGAATCTCTCTGCCTGAGGAGGATGGATTGATGCGGTTAATATTGCTCATTCTGTTTGGGGGACTCGTGGTCACGGCGGTACCGGCCGCCGCACCCGCCGGACCTTCCCCCACCGGCGTCTGCCTGGTCCTGAGCGGCGGTGGCGCCCGCGGACTGGCCCATATCGGCGTTCTCCGCGCCCTTGAAGAGCGCGGGTTCGTCCCCGACTGCATCATCGGCAACAGCGCCGGGGCCATTGTCGGGTCCCTGTATTGCGCCGGTTTTTCCAGCGCGGAAATCGAACATCTGCTCACCGAACTCGACGTCGCCGAACTGCTCAACGATTTGCCGGACCGCCGCCGCCTGGCCTACGACGAGAAGAAGGACCCGCGGGTGCTGGCCTTCCGCGCCGAATTCCGCGACGGTTCCATCCACCTGCCTCGGGGCATCCTGTCGGGCCATAAGGTTCTGACGGAACTCAACCTGGCCTTCATCCGGCGCGGCGTGGCCCATATTCATGATTTCGACCGACTGCCCGTCCGCTTCCGCTGCGTGGCGGCTGACCTGAAACACGGGCGGCTGCATGTGTTCCGGAATGGCCGTTTGGCCATGGCGGTGCGGGCCAGCATGTCCATTCCCCTGGTGATGGACCCGGTGCTGTTGAATGACATGGTCTTGGTAGACGGTATGGTGCTGAACAACATCCCCGTCGATGTGGCCCGGGAGATGGGATATGAAAAGATTATTGCCGTCAACGTCACCGGATCCGTGCCGGCCGAGAAGAAACAGCTGAACAACTTCGTACAGATCCTGGATGAATCCCTGACCCTGGCCCGTCTGGAAAAAGACCGCCGGCTTCTGGAAATGGCCTCGGTGGTTCTCCAACCGGATGTGCTGGACTACTCTCTGGCCGAGTTGACGCAAATGGACGACATCATTGCCGCCGGACATCGCTGCGCCTCGGCTCAGGCGGCCGAACTGACGGCACTCTTTACACCGGAGACGATGGATCAACGCCCCGCGCCCGAGCACCGACGCTCCTACACCCGCCCGCTCGACAGCGTCGGGGTCCAGGGGGCATCCACTGCCGGCCAGGCCGCCGGCATCCGGCGGCAGTCCCGCCTGCAGCGCGACGAGATTCTGACCGAAGACAGGCTGGCCGATTCCCTGGCGAACATCTACGCCCTGGACTGGTTCCGCTTCGTGGACATGACTCTCCTTTACGGTGACGGCCACGCCCGGCTGGATTTCATCGTGGAAGAAAAGCCGAAGGCGTCGGTCTCTGTCTCCCTGCGCTATGATTCCGATTACGACATTCTCGGCTACGGCCGGTATGTCCATCGCAATCTCCTGGATACGTCCCATCAGCTCTCTTTTTCCGTGTTGACCGGCCGGCTGGACGATATCCGGCTGGCCCTGGAAACGCCGCTGCCGCCGCACCGTCCCTGGCAGTTGCGAGCCGAGGCCTATTTCCAGTCTACTCCTCACGAAATCCAGGCCGACGGCCGTTTGGTGGAAATATTCGAGGAGGAACACTACGGCGTGGCCATCGGCACCCGGCTCAATCTCGGCCGCAGCGCCGGCCTGCATGCCTCGCTCCATGCCGAGCGTCTCAACACCATGTCCGTCGGTTTTTTCGACGAGGAGGACCGGCACGCCCACACGTTCATCCGCTTCGGTGCCGGCCTCGACACGCTGGACAAATGGCAATTCCCCCGCCGCGGCGTCGCCATCCATGTGGGCGCCGACAAGGGCTTCCGTCTGGGGGGTAGCGATGTGGACTACTTCAAGGTGAAGGGTTCGGGGGATGCCTACATCCCCCTGACGGACCGCAACGTGTTGCATGTCAACGTCCATGCCGTGTACGGCCGGCACATTCCCGCCTGGCTTGTGGAGTTTGTCGGCGGCCAGAATTATTTGTCCCAGGCCTCGTTTCCCCTGCCGGGCTACGATGTGGACGAGCTCTACGGCAAGGATCTCTGGCTGGCCGGGCTGGAATGGCGCCGGCACTACCCGGTGAGACTGCCGGGACTGGTGGATGGCGGCTGTTTCTTCATCAAATATGGGGTTGCCGGCATTCGTCTGCCCGGACCATCTCCGTTCGTGCAGTGCATGGATGTCCCCATGCAACTCTTCCATGGCGGCGGCGTGGGGCTGGCGATGGAGACCTTGGTGGGGCCCGTGCGTCTGTTCGTTGGGGTAGGGGAACAGGGACGCTATCACTTTTCCTTCAGTCTGGGACCGGATCTTTGAGGTTTGCCGGCGCCTCTTTTTAGACAAAAACCCTTGTAGGCTAATTTTTGCTTGAAATCTGTCTAATCCTGCCGTATAACTTTTCCAAAGTCGGCTCATTGCCTTGAAAATCCGTGCAAAATTTTGGAGGATTCACCAAAATTTTGGATATGTGTTGTGATCCGGGCGGAGGCTCGTCCCGGTTTCTTCGGTATTTGCCTTGTTTTTCGGAAGCTTCGGACAGGATAAGAATAACGAACGGGATATGGTACAACTTTTGCAGCTTGTTTATGAGAGTTCGCTTACCCGCCCGTGTGGCGAACAGGGGTTTTGAATCAGAAATCTGGATACGTTATATTTCCGAATAACTCTTTCAAGGAGGTCATTGTTTAATGAAAAAAGCATTTTCGCAATGCACGCTGTTGGTCTTGGTAACTATTTTGTTGGGTGGTCTGGCCCTGGGTCAGGCCACGCAGACCTACGGCCGGATCGAAGGCGTGGTGAAAGACCAGTCGGGGGCCGTTATCCCCGGTGTGTCCGTCACCCTGAAGGCGCCCACCGGCACCAAGAGCGCCCTGACCGGCGACAGCGGTTTCTTCGCCTTTCCCTTCCTGACGCCCGGCGAATATGAAATCCGGGTGGAGCTGGAGGGATTCAAAACCTTTGACCAGTCCGGCATTACCGTCCAACTGGGCAAAACTATCACCCTGAACATCATGATGGAGACTGGTGACATTTCCGACGTCATCGAGGTCACGGGCGAGGCCCCGCTGGTGGATACCACGTCCACTACCGTGGGCGCCAACATCTCCGAAAGCCTGTTCACCTCCCTGCCCATGCAGCGGAACTTCACCGCGCTGTTCAACCTGGCCCCCGGCGTTTCCGACAGCGGTGCCCTGGGCGCCGGCAATCCCTCCATCGGCGGCGCCTCCGGCCTGGAGAACAACTACGTCGTCGACGGCATCAACATCACCAACACCGGTTACGGTTCCGTCGGCGCCTACTCCAACGTGTACGGCTCCCTGGGCAGCGGCGTGAATTTCGACTTCGTCAAGGAAGTCCAGGTCAAGCAGGGCGGCTTCGAGGCCGAGTACGGCCAGAGCACCGGCGGCGTGGTGAACGTCATCACCAAGGCCGGCACCAACGAGTATCACGGCGGTGTCTACTTCTACGCCCAGCCCGAGAGCTGGGAAGCCGAGCGGCGCGAACCCAATGTGTACCGCCAGCAGAAGTTTACGGAAATCCCCGGCCAGGATTCCTATGACCTGAGCGCCGATTTCAGCGGCTACATTTTCAAGAACCGCTTCTTCTTCTACCTCGGTTTCAACCCCCAGTGGGGCACCAGCATCCGCCGGGCCCCCGAAGGCTATGGCCAGGACGTCAATCCCGGCATCCCCATCTACGAGCGGGAGGATGAGGTCTACAGCTGGTCGGCCAAGCTAAGCTACGTCCTTCACGACAACCATAATGTCGAGTTCTCCACCTTCGCCGACCCGTCCAACCGCAGCGACGGTCCCAACCGCGGCATGACGTCTGAGGGCGACGACAATTACAGCGGCCTGCAGTTCGGCTCCTGGAACTGGATCGGCCGCTACAACGGCGTGCTGGCCAACAACTGGTTCCTGACCGCCTCCTTCGGCCGGGCCTTCAACCGGTTCGAGGAGCAGATCCTGTACATGGAACGAATCGGGTACTACGACTACGTGAATTTCCCGGCCCTGCAGCGCATGGGCGGTGTGGGCTTCTTCGAAAACAACAACGGCGAGAACTGGCAGTTCAACATCAAGAACACCTTCAACGTGACGGCCGCCGGCGAGCACCAGTTCGATTTCGGGTATGCTTACGAAGACGTGGGTTACACGGCCGTGCGCCGCTACACCGGGCCCATGATCAACGTCCCGGCCTGGCAGCAGTTTGAGGGCGGGACCACCTTCGGCGGCTTCTTCCGGCTGCGCTATTACACGGATCCCATAGCCGGTGGTTACTATGATCAGAACGGTGACGGTGCCATCACGACGGCCGATGCGTACCTGCAGCAGTACCGCGGCAACTTCAACGATCCCAACATCGCCACCGACACCACTTACCACTCCTTCTACGTGCAGGACGCCTGGAAAATCACCGACAGGTTCACCGTCAAGGCCGGCATCCGTTACGACTACCAGGAGATGGGCGGCGGCGGTGGGAACGCCCTGGTATATACCTTCGACGGCAACTGGGCGCCCCGACTCGGCGTCATCTACGACCTGTTCGGCGACGGCAAGACCAAGGTCTACGGCAACTACGGCCGCTTCTATCAGAAGATCCCCAACGACATGGCCGTTCGCGCCCTGAGTTCCGAAGACGGCGTGACCAACGTCTGGTGGACGGTGCAGTATGATGGCGAGGGCCGCCCCCTGCCCGACACCCTGGCCAACCCGGTGCTGCCCGGCGCGCCCACCATCACCCGCACCGGCGCCAATCCCACCTATATCGTTCCCGATACCAAAACCATGTACCAGAACGAGTTTGTCCTCGGTTTCGATCACGAGATCAATCCCACCCTCAGCATCGGCGCCCGCTACATTTTCCGCGAAGTGGGCCGCATGCTCGAGGATCTCGGCACGCTGACGACCGAACAATATGTCACTGACGACACCTATTTCACCTACATCATTGCCAATCCCAGCTTCTCCAGCGACTACGTGGACAACGCGACGGGTGAAATCCGCGCCGACGGCCTGCCGGACGGCTTCGCCGATCCGGAACGTTCCTACAACGCCTTTGAGCTGACTCTGGAAAAGCGCTTCAGCGAGGGTTTCCAGTTCCTGGCCAACTACCGGCTGGCCAAGCTGTGGGGCAACTACGAGGGCTTGTACCGCAACGACAACGGCCAGGACGACCCCAACATCACCTCCCTGTTCGACTTCCGGCTGAGCCCCTCACTGGGCTACCAGTATGTGCCCGGCTACCTCAACACCGACCGTCGCCACATTCTGAACTTCAACGGCTCCTATACGTTCGACTGGAATTTGACCGTCGGCCTGGGCTTCCGCAGCGCCAGCGGCAATCCTGTCAACCGGCTGGGTGCGCATCCGGCGTATGAGAATTCCGGTGAAATCCCGCTGGGGCCGCGCGGTTCCGAAGGCCGGAACTCCTGGCTGAACACCATCGATGTCCATGTGGGCTACCCCATCTCCTTCGGCGACAACTACCGCATCCGCCTCGCCCTTGACATCTTCAACCTGCCCAACTTCAAGCGGACCCTGGCCCTGAACGAGGACTTCGAGACCGCGCCGGGCGAACTGAACCCCGACTTCCTGACACCGGGTTCGGCCAACACCCCGAGCACGGCCTTCCAGCGTCCGTTCAACATGCGCTTCTCCGTCCGCTTCGAGTTCTAGTTCTCGCAACGGCTTCGACCGAAAAGGCAGGGCTTCGGCCCTGCCTTTTTTTATCCGTAGTGCCGCCGCCCGTCGGGATTACCGACACCCCATCTCCCCACCAAAATGCGGTACAAACTGCAAAGTTACTGGATTTGTAGAGATAACCGAAGGCGGATCAGTCGCCGTCCGTCGCTGGGGGCGCATTGCGGACAAGAACCAGGGTGCGGCGTGGATGCTCGGCGTCAAAGGTCAGCATGTGTGTGAGCTTCACCGGGAACACCGGTTCCCGGGCCAACTCTTCATACGGCAGGCCCTGGGCTTCGAGCGCGGCTAGCCCTTCTTCCGGCATCAGGCAGTAAAACGGCTTGTATCGCGTGAACATCGCGACCAGTCCGGTGGCGGTTTTCAGCTCCAGCACCGGCTGCCGGGTATAGAAGCAGAGGGATGGCGCCGCCAGGTTATAGGTGCCGTAGCGGGCCGGAGGCGGCGCTGTGCGCACCAGCCGTTCGGCCAGCCGGGGAATGGGGCGGAAGGCCTCGATACCGGGCAGTACGACCAAGAGAACATACGTGACAATCGTCACGCAAAGCAGGAAGGGGGCAAGCAGCACAGACCGGGAATGTCCCCGAACCAGGCGATAACCGGCCCAACCGCTGATGGCCAGCCATAGCCCGATAAACAACAGATCCATCCACAGCGCGGACGACCACCAGCGGCGGCTCACCAGTACCATCAGGATGCCCAGCGCCGGCAGTACCAACGCCAGTACGAACAGCCCCTGGCGCAGCAGGGGGGGCAGCACCAGTCGCCGTTGCAACAAAGGCCAGGCGCCGGCCAGCAGCAGGGCGGCGGCCGGATAGACCGGCATGAGGTAATATTCCTGCTTGCCCGCGGCCAGGGAAAAGAAGACCAGGGGCACCAGGCACCACAGCACCAGATATGCGGCGTTCTCTCTCTCCGTATCCGACAGGTCGCGCCGGGCGGCCCACCATACACCCGTGACCGACAGCAGCAGGAGGCTCCAGGGGAAAAAATCCACCATGAACACTCCCGGGTAAAAGCCCAGGCCGCGCTCCGGCCCAAAGGTCTCGGAAGTATACCGCGCCACATTCTCCAAGGAAAAGAACTCCAGAACCGTCGCCGGGCCCCGCTCCACTCCCAGGGCGATAAACCACGGCGCCGCCAGCAGCAGAAACCAGACCCCCCCCCAACCCGGTTTCATCTCACGGATCGTCCGCCATTCCCTCTGCCAATAGAGAAACAGAACGATCACCAGACCCGGCAAAATCACCGCCACCGGCCCCTTGGTCAGAAAACCCGCCGCCAGTGCCGTATAGAACCAGAACAGATACCGCCCGCGACCGGTGCGCCGGAAGCGGTGGAAGCACCACAGGGCGCTGGTGATGAAGAACAGCAGGGCTACCTCGATGACCGCCCGTCGTCCCATGATCAGCAGGCGGGGGGTCAGGGCGACAACAAACACGGCGGCCCAGGCGGCGATCCGGCCGGCGTACAGATCATATCCGAAGTGCCAAACGACGGCGAACAGCGCCAGAAGCAGGGCCACCCCCACCAGCCGCTGCGTCCAGACATCGACTCCCAAAACACGGTAGGCGGCGGCCACCAGCCAGTAACTCAGGGGTGGCTTGTTGAGGCGGGGCTGGTCATTGAAACTGGGCACGACATAGTCATTCCGGAGATTCATGACCCGGGGTGTTTCCGTGTAGAAGGCCTCGTTGGAGTCCCAAATGGCCGATGTGCCCAGGTGGACGGTGAAGAGCAACACCAGGACAATCCCCAGCCCCGTTTCCAGAGTTTTTTGCCATCCTTTATTCATGTATCAGAAATGCTGTTTGGCCTGCTCTTCCATAAATTGGTCCAGGAACTCGATACGGCGGTCAAAAATCATCTTGCGGAAATCCTCAATCATGCGCAACTGGTTCAATTCGGCCATGATGATGTTGATCTCCCACATGCAGGTCTGCCGTTTCTCCCGCAAGCGCTCCCGGTCGGCCTGGCGGTCCGGATCATAGAGGGCCCGGCGGGTGGCCTGCTTGTAATCCTCATGCACCTTCTTCAGCGTGCGCAGGTGCCGGTAAAGGCGCGTCAACGAGACCTGGACCTGGGTAGTGAGGCCGGTGGACGTCCGCAGATGCTCCCGGTAACCAGCGAAGGCCTGGCGGATGGACTCCGCCTGGGTCAGTGACACCCCGCTGACGGCGGCGATATCATCGGCCGAGGCCATATAATATTTCTCCAGCGTGTTCAATCCTGCGGCGATGAGCTTGTTGCGGCTGATGGGGCCGACGCCCGGCGTCCGGCGCAACAGCACGTTGATGATGACGCCGTCCTTCATGCTCCCCGGGGAGGCGTGGTCATCGGATGTGGCGAACGTTTCGGGCATGAGGGCCGTCAGATTGGCGTACTCCTTGAGCAGCTGCAGGCGGATCTCACGGCTGATGGTCGCGCCGCCCGCGGATTTGGCCTCCATCATGAACTGCTTGAAGCGGACGAGGATGCTGTTGATTTTCTCGTAGCTCATTTTGGTGCCGGCATCCTCGATGATCCGCAGCGAACCCAGGCAGATATCCACCCAGTGCTTGCTGACGGATCCGCCGCTGAGCTGGCTGATGAAGTCCTTTACCGGTTGGATATAGGCGCTGGAGATGGACAGAAACAGGTTCTCCACCTGAGATTGCTCGGCGGCTGTCAAGGCGAACTCCTTGCCGGTTCCGGTGTGCGGTGACGCCTCTTCTTCCGACACGATGGCATCGAAGGCGCGGTCCAGATCATCGGCGAAGGAATCGACGAAATCACCCAATCCCTCGATCTCGTCGAAGGGATCCTCGACGATTTCCTGTTCGGATGTGACCACCGGCGCGACTGCCGGCCGCCTGGTCACAGACAGTTGACGAATCATGTTTTGCAGCAGCATCAGGTTGGCTGATTCGTATTTGCGAGTCAGGTCGCGGTGCTGGAACAGCTTACGAAAGTAATTAGTCAAATCGTGCAGTTCCAGTAAAAAGACTTCCATATGGCGGGACGACGCCGCGAGTCCGCGATCGTTCAACACATTGGCCAGGCGGTAGAGGGCCTGCACCGCCTCCAGCACCGATTTCAGGCGCAGACGCTTGGTGGCCAGCAGAAACTCGCCGCATTGCAGGGCCAGGGCTTCGTAGTAGGCCCGATTCAAGGGATAGGACTTGATCCGCGTGGCATACAGTTCCATCAAACTGCTGACATCGTCGGTATGGACCAGGAATTCTTCCAGCCGTTGCAGGTCCGTCATGAACGCAATCTCTCCCCTCGCTGAATCAGCAGAATCATAAATGAAATCAAAGGGTATTGCAATGTTGAAAAAAGGGTTCCCTCCTTAAGGAATTTGACTTAGACTACCACTGAACAGCTCACGGAAAAGACTCATGCGACAAGGACGCAAATTTTCACCGGAGACATTGGATCTGCTGACTGCGGGCACGATGATTCCTTCATGTATTCTTGTGGCCTGGCTGCTCTGGTGGTGGATGAATCGCAATCACTGGCTGGGTCCTGAGTGGGAAGTCTGGTTTGTGCTTTTCGGGATCGGGACCGGCTTCTACAATTTTTTTCGAATGATATCGCGGCATGGCAAGCCAAAGCCCGGGAAACCGGAAAATGGAAAAAATCATTGAACGGATCGGGTACTGGACCCTCGCCCTCACCCTCCTCGGTTCCGGCGTTGCCGCAGGGCTGGGCCGGTGGCCTTTCGCCCTGTCCGTCTTCATGGGTGGCGGAGCGGCTTGGCTGGGCTACAAGGCGCATGTGCAGCTGGTGGATCGCGCCATTTTTCAGCAAAAATCCCGCTGGCTGAAGGCCAAATTTTTTTTGCGTTATGGTTTGATAATCCTTGCTGTGTATGGTATTATCCGTTCCTCGTATTTTGACCCGGCGGGGTTTTTCGCAGGCCTGCTCCTTCCCGCGGCAGCCATTGTCGCCGAAAGCATATGGTTCTTATTTAAAGGTTTTCGAGGCACTTGACCAATGGGACACCATTTTTGGTTTTCATCATTGCTGAACAAGCTGCTGGGGCCTGCCGTCATCTTCGTCGGCGAACTTCTCGGCGCGGAGTTTCAGAACCGGGCGGAACCGATCCCCAGCGCCGTCGCCCATCTCCTGTTGGTAGCTGTTCTGCTGCTGATCTTCTTCTGGTGGTTGCGGCGCAAACTGAGCGTCGATTCGCCTTCCGGCTGGCAGCATATCCTGGAAGTCGTTGTGCTGGGCGTGCGTGACTTGATGGACTCCATCATCGGCCCCCACGGCCGCAAATACCTCCCCTTCCATATCTCTCTGGGAACATTCATCTTTCTGGCCAACCTCATCGGCCTGGTCCCCGAACTGGAGTCACCGACGGCCAACATCAACGTCACCGCCGGCTGCGCTATCATCGTGTTTCTTCACTACAACTGGATCGGTATCCGTGAACAGGGCCTGCTCAATTATCTGAAGCATTTCGCCGGCCCCGTGATTTTCATCGCGCCGCTGATGATCCCCGTGGAAATCCTGTCCCACCTGGCGCGTCCCTTTTCCCTGTCCGTCCGTCTGTTTGCCAATATTTTCGGCGAGGATATGATCATCATCGTTCTAACCGCCCTGCTGCCGTTTATCCTGCCGCTGCCCATTATGGCCCTGGCCATTTTTACCAGCTTGCTGCAGGCGTTTGTGTTCGTCATTCTTTCCATTGTGTATATATCCGGTGCCGCGGAACACCACGAGGCACATGCGCACTAGTCAGAAATGAACCATTATCGATAAAGAAGGAGGCAACCTTGAGAAAACGAATGTTTATGATCTCGATGCTGCTCGTGCTGGGCGTCCTGTTCATGACACCCATTTTCGCCCAGCCCGAAGGTGAGACCGGCGGCGGCACGTCCACCTGGTATCTGGTTCTGCCGGCATTTGCCATGGCGCTGGCCTCGGCCGTTTGCGGACTCGGGCAAAGCAAAGCCATCGTGGCGGCGTGTGAATCCGTCTCCCGCAATCCGGGGGCGGCCGATTCTATCCGCTTTTTCCTCATTCTCGGCCTGGTGCTTATTGAATCCTTGGCCCTGTATACCCTGCTGATCATTCTGATTACCTGATCCAGCTCCGAAGCAAATCCGGCGGCGGAACACTTTCCACCGCAGAGAGTCTGTTGACAACATCAGGGGCCATCCCGGCGGGACGGCCTTTTTCAGATGTGCCGCCAGCGGCCGGCGTCCCGGTCCCATTCCCATAACCTGACGGTGCCGGCGATATTCACCGTAATGGCCATACGGTCCTCGACAGCGTTACCCAGGTAGATCGTACCCGGATTGGACCAACGTCCTTCCGGCCCCACGCTCATCAGGCCGTGGGTAAACGTCACCGGGCTCGAAGGCGGTTTACGTGGATCCGACGGCGGCCCCTTGACCCCTGAGCAGTCGAAGCGGATTTCCAGGGGCAGGTAGAAGAAGCGGGCGGCTTGTTCGGTGGCCTCCAGGCGGCGGTTGTTGTTGTAGTCGACCTTGTAATGATAGGCGTGACCCATGACATCGAAATAGATACGGTAACGGGCATTCTGCATGACTGCCAGCTGGCGCGCCTTGTAGATGTTGGCGATGAGCACCCGCGCCGTCATATCCAATTGGGCATACCGCTGGTACCGGGCCAACAGCGGCAAGGCCACCGCCAGCATGATGCCCAGCAGCACTAACGCCAACGTGATTTCCAGCAGCGAAAAACCGCGGCGGGACCGGCGAGACTGTTTTTTCATGCGTCCTCCTCTAGAAAAACGTTCCGACTAAATAAACGTTCTCACCGAAAAATGTACGAAAAAAAGTTGCTTTTTTTGTGGGGGTGAATTAAAACCGAAACGGGAACGGTGACACAGCAAGTCTCTTATGGTAAACTAAATGAATTACCACACAGCACGCAGTATAGGTGAACACCATGATTGAGAGGGATGATATCGTTGTAGCCGGTCTCTCCCACCAGGGGATGGTGCGTAAGGAGAACCAGGACAGTTATGGCTTCATCGAACCGGAATCGGAAGATCTTCTGGAAGAGCGCGGGCGTCTGTTTATTGTCGCCGACGGCCTCGGTGGTCACCGCGGCGGCCGGGTGGCCAGCAAGATGGCCGTCGACCTCATCGGTAAAATATACTTCTCCTCCGAGAAAAAACCCATCTACCCGGCCCTGCTGCATGCCGTGGAGATCGCCAACCGCAGCATTTACGAGGCCAGCAACAAACACGAGGAGTTGCGGGGAATGGCCACCACCTGTACGGCGCTGGTCATCCGCGATCAGAATATCCACATGACGCATGTCGGCGACAGCCGTGCGTATCTGGTGCGGCAGGGCGCCATCAAGCAGGTGTCCACCGATCACACCTTGGTAGAGGAAATGGTCCATAGCGGCATCATCAACGAAGATGAGGCCAAATCCCATCCCGACAGTCACATCCTGACGCGCAGCCTCGGCATTCTACAGGCGGTGGAGATGGATGTGCTCGATCCGCCCCTCCAGTTTCAACGGGGGGATTCCCTGTTGCTCTGTTCTGACGGATTAACCGTCTATCTCGAGGATTCGGAGATCTTCCGGATTGTCAGTGAGAACTCGCCCGACAGGGCCTGCGAGCTGTTGGTGGAAACCGCCAACGAGCGGGGTGGGCGGGACAATATTACGGTAGAAATCATTCATTTTAAAACGGATGTCGAGCAATCCCAGTCGTTTCTCGAGGACACCCAGCCGCTGGAGGAAAAAACCGATGTGGACGGCGCCGTCACCGTCCCCCTCGAAGAAACGGTCCTTTACGGACAGCACCAGAAATACGAACTGGGCTGGACCGCCCTTTTCTATTTGGCCTACCTGGCCGTCATGGCCGGCTACTTCTACTTTTTCTTCAAATAATCATTGGGGTGTATGGCCGGCGGAATGCGGCCCGCTTGACGCCCTCCTGTCTGAACCGCCGCCCGATGGTTTCCTAGCAGGATGTCTCTTTTTTCTGGCCCGCTTCGGGTTTCCCCACCGGATATTTCCCATCAAAGCAGCAGTAGCAATGGTCTCCACGGTCAGTGACAATTCTCTTGAGATCTTCGAGGGCCAGGTATTTCAGGCTGTCCACCTGCAGCCGCTCCCGGATCTCCGCCACGGAATACTGGTTGGCGATCAGTTCTTCGTACGTAGGTGTATCGATGCCGTAAAAACATGGATGACGCACCGGCGGAGAACCGATGCGCAAGTGAATTTCACGGGCTCCCGCGCCCCGGATCATGCTGACGATCTTGCGGAGAGTGGTGCCACGCACGATGGAATCATCCACCAGGACGATCCGTTTGTCCCGGAAAAAACCGGTCAGCGGATTGAATTTCTGTTTGACCGACTCGTCCCGAAAGGTCTGTTCCGGTTTGATAAAGGTCCGGCCGACGTAATGATTGCGGATAAGTCCCAGTTCGAAAGGGGCACCGCTGGCCTTGGCATACCCCTGGGCGATGAAATTGGCGGAATCGGGCACCGGCACGACACAATCGGGCACGAAATCATCGTAGCCGGCCAGGGCCGCCCCCAGCTGTTGGCGGATTTCGTACACATATTGTCCGAACTGGAACGAATCGGGGCGGGCGAAATAGATTAGCTCGAATACACAATGGGCGGTGCCGGGATGGTGTTCCGAGCGAAAGAAGCGGGCATCGGTGCGAAAACTCTTCATGCCGGAAGGGCTGAATATCAGGATTTCGCCTGGTTCCACCTCGCGGATATGGGTGGCCCGCAAAACATCCATGGCACATGTTTCCGAGGAAACGGCCCAACCATCCGGCAACTCGCCCACGTTCATCGGCCGAATTCCATAAGGATCCCGAAAGGCGATCAACTGTTCCGGCGTCAGGAACACGGTGGAATACGCCCCCTCCAGCTGGGAGTACAGGCTGCGAATGGCGGATATTGTATTCGCTTTTTCATGTTCCAGGAGATAGACCAGCAATTTGACGATGGCTTCGCCGTCGTTGGTGGTGCTCAGGTAAATCCCCAACCGTCCCATTTCCGTTCGCAACCGGGGGTAATTCACCAGATCACCGTTGCTGGCCAGGGCGTACAATGGCCCCCCCAAGGTCTCCACCAGATGCGGCTGGGCGTTCTCGAGGGTGCAACCGCCCTGGGTGGGATAGCGGACATGGCCGATCGCGCAATGGCTCCGCATACCGGTTAGGACTTCCGGTGTGAAAACCTCCTTTACCAGGCCCATGCCCTTGCGGACCTGCAGGTGGGATCCATCGCACCAGGCAATGCCGCAACTTTCCTGCCCGCGATGCTGCTGGGCAAAAAGGCCCAGGGCCGTCAGGTCACCGGCCTCCGGCGCCGAATTCTTCAGATAGATGCCGACGATTCCACACATTCCTGCCTCGCTCTGCTTCGCCCTGGCGATGACTTTCGTTACCCTTGCCCCGGGAAGCAGCGTGGATGGTGATCGTCCCGGTCAGGGCTCCTTTGTCGTGATGGACTGAAAGATCTCGTTGCTCAACAGCATTCCTGCGGGAAGAAGACGCAACGTTTTATTATGGGACAAGAGAAGTTTTCGCTCAACAAATTTCTTCAGCCGGCGGCACCACGAGGCAGGAAACTCCTGACCGAACCGTTGCCTGAATTCACGTAAATCGATGCCTGAACTCCGGCGCAGTCCGAGAAAGACAAACTCCTCCATGCGCAACGAGATATGCCCGTCATCCCGCCAGCATTCAGGATCTTGCCCCGACATCAGCGCCCGCTGATACTCGCGGGGGTCCGCGGCGTTCCGCCACCGGCAGCGACCGTCGAAACCGTGGGCGCCGGCCCCGAGTCCGAGCACGGAGGCCAGGGACCAGTATTTCAGATTGTGGCGGCAGGTCCGCCCCGGCCGGGCGAAATTCGATATCTCATACTGCTTCAATCCATGTTCCTGCAATGTCTGTCGGGTTTCCAGATAAAGGTCGGCCAGATCATCCTCCGTCAGACCGGAAACCGGATCGTGGAATCCCGCCGCCGATAACCGGCCGTTTTCATGAATTTCGAGCAGATAAACCGACAGATGATCCGGCGCCAGCGCCAGAGTGTCGTCCAGTGTTTCCCGCCATGTTTTTCCCGTCTCACCGGGTAATCCCAGGATCAGGTCACAGTTGACGTTTTCGAAACCGCCCCGGCGCAGCAGGTGCATCGCCTGCCGCACCATGGCCGGCCCCCCCGCCCGCTGCACCCGGCGCAGGATCGCGGCCTGCATGGTCTGAACCCCCAGACTGATGCGGTTGATGCCGGCCGCCCGCCAACCGGCGACCATCGCCGAATCGACGTCCTCCGGATTCACTTCCAGCGTGGTTTCACAGGCGGGAGCCACGTTCAACCGGGTGCGCAGATTCCGAAGCAGGGCTGTCAGACTGGGGATGGTCAGCAGCGATGGTGAACCGCCCCCCAGAAAAATCGTGTCGGGATCTCGGAAAACATCCCCCTGGAGTTCTTCCCGGAAGCACGCCTCCCGATACACTGTTTCCGTATAACCGGGCATCATTTCCGCCACGGGAAACGTCTGAAAATCGCAATACAGGCAGCGGCGGCGGCAGAAAGGGAAATGCAGATACACGCCGGGCTTGGTCTCTTCGGCGTTCGTCGCGCCGGGTATGGGTTCGCCGTTCGGCACCGGCCGTGCCGGTGCCATCGGAACATCACCGTTTTGCCCGACACTTTTCACTCGCCGCCCCCGGGTGATCGCCCCATTGTCGTCGCCGGCCCTTGCCTCGTGAACCCCGTCATCATCCACGGACAGCGCCGGCTCTGGGTCCGCCGCCGCTTATTCCTCCGCAGCGGCAGAACCATCACGGCCATACCTTCAGGGAGAATTCCCTTCCGGAACATGATTAGACATTGCATTATAAACGGACAACATGTAAAATGAAGGCCAAAATACTGGGGATTTCTCCAAACGAGGGGATGGGAATCATACGGATTCACTCATCCACAACGTTACTAACCTTGATTGGTACAGGAGATTATCATGGAAGAGAGAGTGATCGATTGCAACCAGCCAACGGAAAAGCCGCAGCCGAAACTAAAATACGAACCGGCCAGGATTATCACCTACACCAGCGAACAGATTCTGGAGGAAATCGGACCGGCCCAGACATGCAGCCCCGATCCTTGCCCTGTCGATCCATAAATTGAGATCGATGATTCGATCCGGATCAGCCTGCCATATTGTGCCGATGAATCACCTCCAGCCGATATCTAATTGATTCGAAGACTATTTTCTATCCATAGACAGATCTGTGGTTTACGTTCTTAGCGGAACGTTCTGATGAATAACAAACGGAAAGAAATACAATCAGATCCCCCCCCTCCTCGATTTAGGCAGGAGGAGCGGTCGTTTATCATCTATCCGGATGAAGCGGCCGTCGGCGAATCCCGTCATTTTTTCGTCATTTTGCACCCGACCCGCGCCCGATGGGTGATTGTGAACCGGACCGGCCTGATCATTGCCCGCCGGCTCGAACAAGGGGAAACTCCCACCCGGATTGCTCGCCACCTGATGGATCATTATCAGGTCAGTCCCACCCAAGTCCGCAGTGAGATTGAACACATCCGATCCATCTTGCGGACGGAAGGATTGTTGTCCGGAAGCGACTGTGAGGGAATTCGCCGCCCCGCCCTCCGCTCTCTCTTTCTGCACCTGACGGACAGCTGCAACCTTCACTGCCTCCATTGTTACACCACCCGCTCTTCATGTACGGGGTCCAGTCGCATCGACACCACCGCAGTGCGAAAACTCCTCCATGAAGCGGCCGACCTGGGTGGGAAAAGCGTCACCCTGAGCGGTGGGGAACCCTTGCTTCACCCCGGTTTGCGGGAGATAATTGAGGAATTCTCCGGCCGGTTGTCCATCAGCCTGTTGACCAATGGCACGCTAATCGACGAACCATGGGCCACTTTTCTCAGCAAACATCGGGTCTCTATCCAGCTCAGTCTGGATGGTTCAACGGCGGAGATCCATGACTTCATCCGCGGTCCGGGAACATTCGCGCAGGTGAAGCGAGCCATCACCCTGCTGCAGAGGGCCGGCCTTTCGGATCGGCTGAATCTGTCCACCACTGTGATGAGTCGCAATGTGGCTGATCTATCCGATATTATCCGCCTGGCGGAGAAACTGGGAATACCCTATGTCCGGTTTCTGCCCTTGCGCCGGATCGGCATGGCCCGGGAAGAATGGCAGGCCATCGGCCAGGGGTTGACTCTCCGGCAACAAATCGATTTCTATGATTTCGCCCTGAATGTCTATCAGCAAAAGGAAGACCAGATCATGTTGAGCTGCGGTCTTGCCGGATTTATCCTGCGATTACCCGAAGATTCCAATGAGGACGGATTGTGGTGTCCCCTCGGTCACAAGCTGGTCATTGCCGCCAGCGGCGATATATATCCGTGCGTTCTGATGATGGAACCCATGTTCCGCCTGGGCCATCTCGCGACCCATTCCCTGGTCGAAGTTATGGCCTCTGCGGGCATGAATCAGGTTTGCCGGGACGTGTCGTCGCGCCCGCAGCAAATCGCCTCCTGTCGAGAGTGCTCGTGGCGAAACCTGTGTCAGGCCGGCTGCATGGGACTGGCATTGGAAGCAAACGATACAATCTGGGACACCGATGCTTTTTGTGCCTATCGGAAAAAAGCCTATCGCCGGGCGTTCGACCGCCTGCTGGCCAAAATGGAAGCCGAATATTCCCGATGACTCAACGTTACCAGTCCTTCTATCAGATATTGTGCCTTTCCCTCAGTATTACCACAGATTCAGGTAAATTCCTGGACCGTTTCGATGCTGATTTTCATTATTTCCGGCGCGAGGCGTGCGAGTCGTCTGCCTGTCTCCAGGCACTTTTTCAACTCTCGGGAGAAAACGCCGTACTTCGACTGGGGAGCAGCGAACACGATATCACGGGACATCCCTGTCCGGATCTTTACGCTTATCGACTGCTGCTGCGAGGCTTGTTCGAACATTTGCCGGATTTCCTAATCCTACAGGGTGGCGTGGTCCATGACGGCAGGTCGACCTTGCTCATCACGGGACCGCCCGGGTCCGGCAAGTCAACGCTAGTATATCATTTGTTGCAGCTAGGTTTTGCATATTTATCCGACGAATTTTGTCCCATCGAACTGGCCACCGGTTTGGTCCATCCATTTCCCCGCAGCCTCTGGCTGGCGCCCGATGCGCTTCCATCGGGCGGCATGAACCGGCTGCGGCGCGGCCATGGATGGAAACGACCGGTGGCGCCGGAGGGAATCACCCGGCGGATCGTTGGGAATCCACTCCCCTTGACCCACGTCGTCTACCTGGATCCCGGTCATCAGACCAACTGCTGCGAGCTGGAAATCGGACTGAAATCCGCCGGCCCATCGCCGTTTCTCGCTGAACTCCGGGAAATCGGTCTTCCGCCGGCCACCCGGATGGGGGCGGATGACCGCGAATGGAAAATCCGCTATCCAATGGGGCGGGGCATGGGTGAAAAAGTGCTGCAACTCAGCCGCAAATATGAACATCAGTTATGGATAATTTATCGAAAGGATTCAGTGACACCGGATTTTTCTGTCACTCCGGTTCTGAAGTCCATACCGGTCGATGAATTGTGTTTCGCCTTGTTACGTGATTTGAAACAATGGCGTCTTTTTGCAAATGACCGGCCTCTGGTCGGTAACTCGCCCGGACAGTTTTTCGCCAATCTGATCGAGCGGATGGCGGGGATTCCTGCCTACCGGTTACAGGTCGGCGAAAGGAACGCTATGATCCGCCTGCTGCACTCCATGCTGTCGGATGGCGAGCACGAGGAGAAATATGATCGCTAAAAGGCTGTGGCCGCTTCTCATGGGCCTCTTCTGGCTGTATGCCGGCGGCAGCACAGTTGGCCTCACGGATCCAAATCCCTTTCAGATCGTCGCCACCGAAGATGACGCCATGATCCTCGAACTGACGTTGCCGGACTACCACCTGACCGATTTTACCATGGCTGGAACAACTTATCAGCGGATTCAGCTCGGTCGGTATCCCCGAACCCAGATGCCCGGCCATCCGGAGTTGCCGGTTCTGGGCACCATGCTGCAAATCCCGCCTGAATCCTCGGTACGAGTCGAGATCCTGGAACAGCGCGACACGTGGCTTTCCGATTGTATGATGTTCCCTGTTCAACCGTCCCTGTGCGATGGAATGGTTATGGCGCCGGATCCCGCCATCTACGGAAACGTCCAGCCATACCCCGACCGACAGGCTCAGATGGATCCCGTAGTCATCATTCGCGGCGTCCCGCTGGTGCGATTGTGTCTCTACCCCTTCCAGTGGTATCCCGCCAGTGGACGATTGCGCATCGCCGAGAGCATGCGAATCAAGGTGTTCATCACTCCGGCCCGCCGAAAGGGCGATGCGCCACTGCCACATGAACCGGCGGTTCCCGTCAGTGGCAGCGACAGGTTGCAACGCCTGGCCACCGACCTCGCCTTGAATCAGCCGCCGCCCTCCGCTGGGGCCATCCGCCGGCCGATTCCATCGCCGAAGACGGATTCCCTGGTCGAAGACACACTTTGGGAGGACGGTGAAATTCTAAAAATCACCGTCGATCACGACGCCCTCTACCGGCTGACCCAGGAAGAACTGGTCCAGGCCGGAGCGGATCCCGCCGAGCTGGAAGCAGGGAACTTTCATCTGTACAATCTCGGTCACCCGGTGGCCATCGAAATTCACCAGGCAGGATCCGTTTTCAGCCCGGGCGATTCCATCCAGTTCTGGGGTGAATCCTATGCCGATCAGTTTACAGCGGAAAACGTCTATTGGTTCTCCTGGCAGGCAGAGACACCCGGGCCGGCTTTTGCGGAGATGGACGGTACACTGAGCAGTGGGACGCCGGCGGCGCTCACGTTCACAGAAACGACCCACTTTCAGGAAAATCATATCATGTGGACGTTGACGCCGGGAGCGCCGGATCAGGATTATTGGTACTGGACCTATCTACAAACCCCACAAAGTTATACATTTCCCATGGAACTCCCCGCCCTGGACAGCGCCGCCCATACTGTTCGGCTGCGTGCCTGTCTTCAGGGCCGCAGCAGCACCCCCTATCAGCCGAATCATCATATCCTTTTTTACCTCAACGAGTTACCGGCGCCCATCGGCGAAATATTCTGGTCGGATCAGGAACCAGCCGTTATTGACATCCCGGTGCCGTCCACTTCTTTCTACTCCGGTGATAACCTGTTGCACATTGCACTCCCGGGGGACACCGGTCATCTTCCCGATACCTGCTATGTAAACTGGTTCGAGGTGACCTATGAACGACGGCTGGCGGCCGGTACCGATCTTTTGGATTTCTCGTGCACTGCCACGGAAAGAACCCGCTTAGAAATCAGTGGCTTTTCGACTCCGGATGTTCGCATTTTCGACATAACCCATCCGTATCGGGTGGCTGAGATCATCGGCAGCGAGTCGACCCCCGCCGGGGAGGAATTCCTGGTGCGGTTTGAGGTGGAGCCGGACGGCCACCGTCGGTTTCATGCCCGGGCCGCCGATCTGTCCGATACCCCGGCAAGGATGGAGATGTATTACCCGCGGCATCTGGCCAGTCCGGAGAATCAGGCGGGTCATCTCCTGATCACATCGTCACTGCTAATGTCTGCAACGGGAGATCTGATCCGGTTTCATGCCGAAAACGGCTTACACACCGAAGTGATCACCGTCGAGGAAATATATAACGAATTCAACCATGGCCTGGTACATCCCCAAGCCATCAAAGACTTCCTGGTGACCGCCTATCAACGGTGGCAACCTCCGGCACCTGCATATGTGCTTCTGCTGGGGGATGCCACCCTCGACTATCGGAATTATCGGGATACCGGCAAACCATCCGTTGTACCGGCGCATCTGATCATGACCCCGGAGATCGGCCTGACACCCGATGACAACTGGTATGCCTGTGTGGACGGCGCCGATGAGTTTCCCGATATGTTCATCGGTCGTCTCCCCGCCCGTGATCCGGCGGCGGCCGAGACCATGCTGGCCAAGATCATCGACTACGGTCGGTCACCCGATCCCATGCCCCGCAGCCTGCTGCTGGTAGCCGACAACAACGACCCGGCCTTTGCCGCTCTGAACGAATCCCTGCTGCTGCACATCCCTTCAGTCTTCGCCGCCGAAAGGGTGTACCTGGAGAACTACAGCCAGGTGGAGAACGCAACGGCGGACATTATTGCCGATATGAACAGCGGCCAGTTGTTCACGAACTATATCGGGCACGGCTCGGTCACCGTCTGGGCCGGTGAATACATGTTCGATTCGAACGACATCCCCCGGCTCACCAATCGGGACCAGCCGACCGTCGCCCTGATGATGTCCTGCATCAACGGATATTTCATTCAGCCTTTCTATTATTGTCTGGCCGAGGAATTTGTTCACTGGCCTGCCGGTGGTGCCGTGGGAGCGTTCGCGGCCAGCAGCAACCGCTATCTTTGGGAAGTGGATATTCTGGACCACGTGTTTTTTGAGGGCGTCTTCATCCGCGGAAAGCATCGGCTCGGCGAGGCGACGGTTCACGCCAAGTTGGCGGCCTATGCCCAAGGAGCGCCGCTGGATGTCGTTCGGACGTACACCCTGTTCGGTGATCCCGCCCTCGCCATCGACCGGA
>JAFGRT010000154.1 GCA_016935015.1 Acidobacteriota bacterium
AAGGCATAGAGCAGCTTGGCGCCGTGCTTGATGATGCCGCCGAATTCCTGCTGCGTGCCGGGCAGGAAGCCGGGGACGTCCTCGAAGGTCACCAGCGGCACGTTGAAGGCATCACAGAATCGAACGAAACGGGCACCTTTCAGGGAGGCGGCGATGTCCAGGCAACCGGCCAGGTGAGCCGGCTGGTTGGCGACAATGCCCACCGGGCGGCCGCCCAGCCGCGCGTAGCCGACGACGATGTTGGGGGCGTAATGGGGCTGCACTTCGAAGAAGTAGCCGTCGTCCACCACCAGTTTGATGATGTCCTTGATGTCATAGGGCATGTTGGGATTTTCGGGCACCAGGGTGTCCAGGCGCTTGTCCTGGCGATCCCGCGGATCGGTGGTGGGTTTGACGGGCGGGTCCTCCATATTGTTGGACGGCAGGAAGGAGAGCAGTTCGCGGATGCCCAGCAGACACTGTTCGTCGTTCTCGAAGGCGAAATGGGCCACGCCGCTGACCTCGTTATGGGTCTGGGCACCGCCCAGTTTTTCCTTGGTGACTTCCTCGTGGGTGACGGTCCGGATGACATCCGGCCCGGTGACGAACATGTAACTGGTCTTGTGAACCATGAAAATAAAATCGGTAATGGCCGGTGAATAGACCGCCCCGCCGGCACAGGGACCCATGATGGCGGAGATCTGGGGGATGACTCCCGAGGAGATGGTGTTTCGCAGGAAAATATCGGCATAGCCGGCCAGGCTCATGACGCCTTCCTGGATGCGCGCCCCGCCCGAATCGTTCAGGCCGATGACGGGGCAGCCCGCCTTGAGGGCCAGGTCCATGATCTTGCAAATCTTGCGGGCGTACTGCTCGCTCAGGCTGCCGCCGAAAACGGTGAAATCCTGGGCGAACACGTAGACGGGCCGGTCGTTGATTTTGCCGAAGCCGGTGACCACGCCGTCGCCGTAATATTTCTGGCGATCCATGTCGAAATCATGGCAGCGATGGGTGACCAGGCGGTCCAGCTCGTGGAACGTGTTGGTGTCCAGAAGGAAGTGCACGCGTTCCCGGGCGGTCATTTTGCCGGCTGCATGCTGGCGTTGGATGCGATCCTCGCCGCCGCCCACTTCGGCCAGCCGGTGTTTTTCGGCCAAGTCCGCCAACTTCCTGCTCTGGCTCATGGTGTTTCCTCCGTCTGCTGCTGGGGTAATCCTTCACGGCTGATGGGCATTCCCGGCCGGCCCGGTATCTGCTCACGACAAACGTCATCTGCCGCCGGTTGTACGCCTGGCGGCGGCACCCGAATGAATTCCGCCTTCGCCTGGGGCTGCGGATTAGGCTGACAAATTGTGTCCATTATACCAGAGATTCCGCTGCGGGCAACCCGGATTCTGTGTCCGCAGGGTTTGAAAGCCTTTTTGTGGAAAGACTTCGATACTGATGTCGGCGCTCCGGTGGCTCATTCAGTCGAAAATATTTCCCGGGGCCATGATCCCGTGGGGATCGACGGCCTGCTTGAAACTACGCATCCAGTGCATGACCCGGGGCGGAAACATATATTTCAGGAAAGGCCTCTTCACTTTGCCCACGCCGTGCTCGGCGGTGATGGTGCCGCCGCGGCCGCCGATGTAGCGGCACATCT
The DNA here is from genome assembly GCA_016935015.1 of Acidobacteriota bacterium. Classification (GTDB taxonomy): domain Bacteria; phylum Acidobacteriota; class JAAYUB01; order JAAYUB01; family JAAYUB01; genus JAFGRT01. The sequence continues at coordinate 1,625 of JAFGRT010000154.1, forward strand.
CGTGGATGACCGTCTCCGCCCGTCGCGCCGCCGCCGCGTCGGCCGAGAGGAGATTGAAGTGGGGGTGACCGTTGCCGATGTGGCCATAACAGTAAACTGCGGCCAGTTTTTCCCGCCGGATGAATCGGCGGACGTGGGGAATAACTTCCGGAATCAACCGGTAGGGAACGGCCCAGTCGGTGGAGAGCTTGCCGCCGCCCTGCGCCCGGTACTGAACGCCCCGCTCGTTGAGGGTCGCGGGGATAGTATGGCGCAGGTCCTTCATTTCCTCGCGCCGGGCGCGGGTGTCGCCCACCATGGTGTCGTCCACCAGCGCTCCCAGTTCCTCGAGGAGGTCGAGCCACTCCAGCAGGATCTCATCCGGTTCACCCGCCGGAACTTCCTGTTCGCAAAAGAGCATGCCGCCCGTTGGTCGCGGCAGCGCGACCCCGCCGTCGCGGCGGAGCAACTCCAGGCAGGCGTCGTCAAAGTATTCCAGGCAACGGACGGCTGGTTGCCGGTCACGGATGGCCACGGCGGCCTGCAGCGCGGCGGCCTCGTCCGGGAAAAAGGCATAGAGGGCGATGTAGTCCGGCGGCAGGTCGAGGCACTCCAGTTCAATTTCAGTGATGATCCCCAGGGTGCCTTCGGAGCCGATGAAAAACTGGATGGGGTCCTGGAAACCGTAATAGCCGGTGGTGTTCTTGTCCACGTCCCGGGTGAGGAATTCCATGGGCTCGCCGTCGGGCAGCACCACCACCAGGCGGCGGACCCAGCGTCGCATGGCGCCGTACTTGAGGGAACGGGCGCCCGACGCATTGCAGGCGACGGCGCCGCCGACGGTGCATTCGTTTTCCGAGGTGGGATCGGGCGGCAGAAAGAGCCCGTGTTTTTGCAGCTCCCGCTTGAGGTCGCCCAGGTTGAGGCCCGGCTCGACGATGACCCGGCGGCGCTCCGGCTGGAGATCGACGATGTGTTGCAGGTGCTCGGTGCTGATGAGATAGCCTTCGTGGCAGACGCAGCTGCCCGTGGTGGAGGACCGGAGGGCGGTGGGCGTCAGCGGGTGGCGGTGCTCGTGGCACCAGCGCACGATCTCCTGGACGTCCCGCGCGTCACGGGGCCGGAACAGGCCGGCCGGGGAGCCGCGATAGCCCAGTGCGTCGGCGTTGTAACCGGCCAGGATTTCCGGATCGTCAATGGCGGATATCATGACACTCCATTCGGCGCCGCCCGGTGAAGTCGTTCTTCAAACCACCGGCCCCGCCCGGCAGTCACAGGTGAATGCCCAAGACGTGTCGACCGCAGGGTCTGCCACCATGGACCGCCGCTGCCTGGGGTCCGCATCGCATGATCATGCCGGTCCTATCCTACGGTCATTACACACGATATGCCCGATGGCCCGGCTTCCGGCCGCCTGTGACATGAGATGCGCCGCCGGCGGGTCAGATTCCGCCGGCCAGGCGCCGGAATGCATCCTCGTCAAGGACGGCGACACCCAGCTGCCGGGCCTTGTCCAGCTTGGAGCCGGGGTCCGCACCAGCCACGACGTAGTCGGTCTTGCCGCTGACGGCGGAGGTGACCCGGCCGCCCCGCGACTCGATAAGGGCCTTGGCCTCCTCGCGGGTCAGGCCACGGAGGGTGCCGGTCAGCACGAACGTCTTGTCACGAAAGGGATCGTCCGTTGTCGCGGCGGCCGGTGCCGTGGCGGCGGCCGTCATGTTCAGGCCGGCGGCCGCCAGCTGGTGGATCATCTCCCGGTTGGACGGCTCCTGGAAAAAAACGGTCACGCTGTCGGCGATGACCTCGCCGATCTCGCTCACGGCCAGCAGTTCCTCCCGGTCGGCCGCCATGACGGCCGCCATGGAGGCGAAGTGCTCGGCCAGCAGGCGGGCCGTCCGCTCGCCCACATAGCGGATCCCGAGCCCGAACACGAGCCGGTGCAAGGGCCGTGATTTGCTGGATTCGATCTCGGCGAGCAGGTTCCGGGCCGACTTTTCGCCCATGCGTTCGAGGGCGGCCAGCTCCTCTTCGGCCAGGCGGTAGATGTCGGGCAGATGTCGAACCATGCCCTGGTCCACCAGCTGGCTGACCAGGGCTTCGCCGAGGCCTTCGATGTCCATGGCCCGCCGCTGGGCGAAATGGCGGATGGAACCTTTCAGCCGCGCCGGGCAATCGGCTGACACGCAGCGGCTCACCGCCTCCCCCTCGGGCCGGTAGATCCGGCCGCCGCACACGGGGCAGGCATCGGGCATCTCGAAAACGGGCAGCTCTTCGTCGCGGCGCTGATGCAGCACCTTGACCACCTTGGGGATGACGTCGCCGCCTTTTTCGATGAGCACCCAGTCGCCCACCCGCACGTCCAGGCGCCGGACTTCATCCTCGTTGTGCAGGGTGGCCCGCTGGATGGTGGAACCGCTCAGGGAGACCGCTTCCAGTTCGGCCACCGGGGTCAGGGCGCCGGTCCGTCCCACCTGGACGACGATGTCCCGCACGCGGGTGGTGGCCTGGCGGGCCGGGTACTTGTAGGCCAACGCCCAGCGCGGGCTCTTGGACGTGGCTCCCGCCCGGCGCTGCAGTGCCGTCTCGTTGATCTTGATGACGACGCCGTCGATTTCCACCGGCAGGGCGTCCCGTCGCTCTGCCACTTCGTGGATGAAGGCCTCGATTGCGGCGATGTCCCGGCAAACCCGGAAAAAGGGACTGATCTTGAAGCCATGTTGCGACAGCCAGCGCAGGCCCTCCGCGTGGGTCGGGAAGGGCATGCGGTCGCCGGTCAGGAGGCTGTAGGCGTAAAAGGTCAGCTTGCGGGACGCCACGATGCGGGGATCGAGGGTTCGGACAGTGCCGGCAGCGGCGTTGCGCGGATTGGCGAACGGTGCTTCGCCGGTTTCCTTGCGCTGGCGGTTCAGCGCGGCGAAGCTGTCCAGGGGCATGAGGATCTCGCCGCGGACGACGAGGCTGTCCGTCGCCGCCGCCCCCGCCGGTTGTTCGGCGGCAGTATTTGTCGACCGGGCCTCCAGGCGCAGGGGGATGCTGCGCACGGTGCGGATGTTGGCCGTCACCACCTCGCCGCGGCTGCCGTCGCCGCGGGTGACAGCCCGCTCCAGCAGGCCGTCGCGGTACATCAGGGACATGCTCAGCCCATCGAATTTTAGTTCCACCGCGTAGGTGAAATCGGTAGCAGGCAGGAGGCGTCGCAGGCGGGCGTCGAATTCGCGCACCTCCGCCAGGGAATAGGCGTTGTCCAGGCTGAGCATGGGAACATGGTGCGCGTGGGTTTCGAAACCGTCGGCCGGCTGGCCGCCGACCCGCCGGGTGGGGGAATCGGACGTCACCGCGGCGGGGTGATGGGCCTCCAGCTGCTGCAGTTCGCGCATAAGCTGGTCGAATTCATAGTCGGAGATTTCCGGATCGTCCCGGACGTAGTACAGGTATTCATGCCGGCGAATTTCACGACGCAGCTCGTCCATGCGCGCCTGGATTTCCGGGGGCACCGCCATAACACCTCCTTGACGGGTTCGTGATTCCGGAGATTCGTCGGCACCATCCGCCGGCAAGCGGTCGGGCGGTGTGTTTTACTCGTCCTCGGCGGTGGTCGTGGCTTCGCCGGCGGCCTTGATGAGGGAGACGATGCCGAGCTTTTCCCGTACCTCGACTTCCACCGCCTGCAGGATGTCCTCATTGTCCTTGAGAAACTGCTTGGCGTTTTCGCGCCCCTGTCCCAGCTTGGTGGAACCGAAGGAGAACCAGGAGCCGCTCTTGTCCACCACCTTGTGGTTCACCGCCAGATCCAGCAGGTCCCCCTCCCGGGAGATGCCTTCGCCGTAGATGATGTCGAATTCCGTCTCGCGGAACGGCGGCGCCATTTTATTCTTGACGATCTTGATCTTGGTGCGGTTGCCGACGGTGCTGTCGCCGATCTTGATGGAGCCGATGCGGCGGATGTCCATGCGGATGGTGGAGTAAAACTTCAGGGCCCGGCCGCCGGTGGTCACTTCGGGGTTGCCGAACATGACGCCGATCTTTTCGCGGACCTGGTTGATGAAAATCAGGCAGGTATGGGACTTGGAGACAATGGCCGTCAGCTTGCGCAGGGCCTGGCTCATCAACCGGGCCTGGAGTCCCATGAACGAATCGCCCATCTCCCCGTCGAGCTCGGCCTTGGGGACGAGGGCGGCCACGGAGTCGATGACGATGAGGTCCACGGCACCGCTGCGCACCAGCATCTCGGCGATCTCCAGGGCCTGCTCGCCGTGGTCGGGCTGGCTGACGAGCAGTTCATCAATGTCTACCCCGAGCTTGCCGGCATAGGTGGGATCCAGGGCATGCTCGGCGTCGATGAAGGCCGCCGTTCCCCCGGCCCGCTGGGAAGCGGCGATGGCGTGAATGGCCACGGTGGTCTTGCCGCTGGCCTCGGGGCCGTAGATCTCGATGATGCGCCCCTTGGGTAGGCCGCCGATGCCCAGGGCCGCGTCCAGGGAGAGAATGCCGAAGGGGATCACCGGCAGCCCCGCCTCCTGCGGCCGTTGCCCCAGTTTCATGATGGATCCCTTGCCGAACTGGCGCTCGATCTGGCTGACCGCCATTTCGATGGCACGATTGCGTTGATCCTGCTCGTTGGCCATACTGACTCCTTTGTGTTTATGTTCCAAGATTCTGAATTTCCGATATGAGCAAACCCATCAGGTCCTCCATTTCGCGGTGCAGACGGGAGGTGAAGAGCTGGGTCTGTTTCTGGCGGGACAGGTCCGGCTCCAGCCGGTCGATCTCCTCCAGCAGGTTCTTCCATTTCCGGTTTTGGCGAATGGCCTGCCGGAAGTGGCTTTCCGCTTTCCGGTTCCAGCGGCAGCGGCGACTGATGAGGCCGGCGAGAAAATGATAGAAACCCGACCGGTTCAATCGGGTCCGTGCCTGGCGGGTCACCGAATCGGCCCGGCCCGGCGAATCCCCCAGATAGAAGGCCATGGAACTGAGCAGGGTCAGCTGAGGGAGCGGCCGGATGGCGTAGGCCGCCTGGAAGGTATGGGCGGAGTGCTGGAAATCCCGCAGCAGAAAATTCACCACGCCCATGAGGAACTGGATGGTGAAGGTGCCGGGGGCGGCTTTCTGGGCCGCGGTCAGACAGCGCAGGGCGCGGCGGTAGTTCCCCTTCTTCATGTAGATGAGGGCCAGCAGGAGATTGGCGGGCACGCTGTGCGGTACGACAGCTTTCAGCCGCGACAGAAAGAGCAGGGCTTCACCATAGTCGCCGGTGATGAAATGAATCTCGGCCAGGATCTGGATGAGGTCCCGGTCCCGTGGCGCCATTTTGAGGGCGCGCTGCAGCAGGCGGACGCCCTGGCTGTGCCGCGAAGTGTAGAGAGCGGCGATGGCCCGCTGCAAGAGGGCGTTCAGCCGGGGGGAGCGCGAACCGCTGCGCCCCTCGACGATTTTACGGACCCGCTCCTGCAGCTGCATCCGCTGTTCGAAACCGAAGAGGTTGCCCTGCATTTCGTCGCGGATCTGGTTTTCCAGCTCCTTGCGCTGGATGATGCCGGCCTGGTCGAGGCTCTGGATCAGTTTGTCCACCGTCACGGCCAGGTGCAGGTTGTTGAGAGAGTGCTTCTCGAGGTAATCGACGAGCTCCTCCACGTCCTTGCGCACCGTGTCCTGGTTCATTTCCAGGGAAGAGATGCGCCCCAGGTGCAGGCTGTCCTCCAGCAGATGGGCCACCTCTTCCTTGTGGTGCTCGAGGATGATGGGCGGGACCAGTTCAGCCCCGCAGCGATGGCAGAACAGGGCCATATCGTTGTTCAGTGTCAGGCAGCGTTGGCATATGTTCATGATGTTGTCCCGTTGACCCGCCGCGGGTCGACGCCTCCTTGCGCTTCCCCATTCGCCCCGGCCGGTGCAATTATAGCCTACCCGCCCGGCGCTGGCAACCTGTTTGCACGCCCTACAGCGGGGGGGCACAGGAGTGAATATCTCACCTATATAAACGTTCCCGGCGGAAAATGTACGAGAAAAAAATGACGGGGCCTGCATTTTTTTTCGGACGGCGGACGGCCGGTCAGGGTTGCCGTCCTGATGAGCGGGATGTACAATCAGCTGTATGATGGACGACGAACGGCTCATGTCCCCGAAAGTGTTCGCCCAGGCAGCGGCCATCCCTTTCCGCCGGACCGCCGGCGGAGTGGATGGGCTGCTGGTCACCACCCGCAGCGGCCGGTGGGTGCCGCCCAAGGGAGTGGTGGAAGCCGGCCGGACCCCCGGGCGGACGGCGGCCTCGGGGCGGGGACCCGGCGATCTCGATGCTCTGTTGGCGCTGGCCGCGACAAATGGGTTGAACAATGGCCCTGGAGGGAGGTGATGGATGCGCCGGTCACGGAATAATGGTTCCCGCCGGTATGGCGGCCACCGGCAACGGTGTCTGGGGCTTTTTTGTGTCCTGGCCGGACTGCTGGCGGCAGGGGCCGCGGCCCAGGCGCCCGGCTCGGCAACAGGCACGTTTCGGGACCAACAGCGACGCTTTCCGAGGGTCAGAGCCGCCTATGCCGCCGTGGAGGTCCGGCTGCAAGAGCAGTGTGCCGCCGCGGAAGTGGACTATCCGCCGCGACGAATCTTCCTGCGGGCCTTCAAGCGGGAAGCCCAGCTGGAGGTCTGGGGCGCGGCGACGGCATCCTCCCCGTTCCGGCTCATCGCTGCCTACCCCGTCTGCGCCGCCTCGGGCACGCTGGGGCCCAAGCGGCACCAGGGCGACTTGCAGGTGCCCGAAGGCGTCTACCACGTGGACCGCTTCAATCCGGCCAGCCGCTTTCATCTCTCCCTGGGCATCGATTACCCCAACCGGTCGGACCGCATCCGCAAGGACCGACCCGATCCGGGCGGCGACATCTTCATCCACGGCAGCTGTGTCACCATCGGCTGCCTGCCCATTACGGACGAAGGGATCCGTGAGCTCTACATCCTGGCCGTGGAGGCCCGGAATGCCGGCCAGCGGCGGATTCCGGTCCACATTTTCCCCACCCGCCTGGACGACCCCGGCTGGGCCTGGCTGCAGGACCGCTACGCCGATCAGCCCGACCGGCTCGCCTTCTGGCGGGAGCTGCGGCCGGTCTTCGCCTATTTCGAGCGTCACCGCCAGGTCCCCCGCCCGATGATCGATGGGCAGGGGTGTTACGTG
>JAFGRT010000155.1 GCA_016935015.1 Acidobacteriota bacterium
AGCCCGGCAAAGATCATACCGGAAATGCCCAGGTTCATAAGGGTCGCGGCAGCCAGAATCAAAAGCGGCACGTTATTCACTCTCCATGGCTCGCTGCTGGTGGTTGGGTGTTGCCACCGGTATGGTTAGGGATTCTTCCGTGACAGCAAGGCCTGAGGCGACAACAGGAGCCAGGGAGACCCATAGGTTGTCTTCGGTCTGTTGCCCACGTATCGAACGGATCAGTTTGACTGCCGTTTCGTGGGGAATGGCCACGGTCAGGATGTGCGTTAGCGACGCCCCTTCATTGTTTTCTTTTTCCTCCAGGAGGTGCGCGTCAACCACCAGGACGTTCTCGGCCAGCACCTCGACCGCAGTCTCATCATATGCCGGACCCGTGACAGGTATTTCATGGTATGAAAATACCCAACATGGGTTGGCCTGGGTGGTTGTAAACAGGGCAGTGGGACATGGAACGTTCTGTGGTCCGGTCACTGTGCACCCCGTATTCTCCTGGGCGGTTGAGTCAGCCATGCGGTAGATAGTGACCCGCTGGCCGATCTGGATCCGGCCGGCGACCGATCGGGATGGGTCCACCGGGAAGGAAAGCACCTCCAGCTCCGGATCGGCTACGAATCGAAAGTCGGCCAGGGAGATGGCATGTGAGTGGTAAATCAGTTGGCCCGGTTGGAGCGCGACGGTGGTGATTTTGCCCACCAAGTCTGCCTCCTCAATGTAGATCGGTTCATCCACCAGTGTTCGGGGAAACTCTTTTTGCGCCAACATCTCCGGGCGGATGACCGTGTAGGAAGGGATGGGCATGGCCGGCACGGCCAACAAGTGGGAGACCAGCAAACTTTCAGCCCGGTCGTAAGCGTAGAGCATGATAGCGGCGCCGGCCAGCAGCGAAATGAGCGCCATCAGGCAAACGATCCTTCGTATCCCTCTTTCCCCGCGATTCTTCATCGTGGACCTTTCCTGGTGCAAGGGTTGGCATTTTCCCCATCGCGTTCCCGTGGGTCGGTGGTGTAGAGCGCTTGCCGGTGTGGTGGAAGCGGGATATAGATGGGGATGTGGACGTCGCCTTTGCCGGCGATCTTGCGGATCAGAATGGCGTCGCCCTTTCCCAGCCGGGGGAGCTCGCCAGTTTCCAGCGCGTTCAGTCCAAAGAGCGGCGCCAGCCGCTCGGCTGCTGCCAGGGATTGCCCGAAGAGGATGGCCGTTCCGGCGTTGTCGCGGATAACCTGGGCGTCAGGCGACATGGCCAGATCGGCTACCTGTTGGGTGGCGATGTGTAGCGCTGCATAGTGCTTTCGAAAGCGGCGGGCCATTGCCCCCAACTGTTGGCCCATGCCCTCGAACTTGAGCAGGTGCCACCCTTCGTCCAGGATAACGTGGGTCGGGCGCATGGCGGGACCGGAGAGCACCCGGGACCATATATAGTTCTGAATTTGCCAGAGGCGGACGGCCAGCATCGTGTCGCGAACCTGGGAGAGGCCAAAGACGACCAGGGAAGTGTTGTGGTTGCCAGGGCCGATGTCCACGCTGGTCGGCCGGGAAAAGTCCTCGGCATACAGCCCGGCTGCATATTGGTTCAGCAAAGCTGCCAGGTGTTGGGCCGCATCCTGGGGCATGGTCTGCATGACGGTCATCAGGTCGGAAAGCAAGGGAGGCTCGTTGCGCCAGCTTTCCGGGTCGTCCGGCGTGATCCCGGCTGCTGCCATCGTTTGCAGATAGGCGTCAGGCAGGATCACGCCGGACTCGATGGCGTCCAACTGTTCGCCGGCTAGGACCTGCATAAATCCCACCAACACCGAGACCCCATCGGCGATGGGGTCTTCGGCCTCCGGATTCAGGTCGAGCAGATTCATTTTGTGTTTAGATCGTCGTTTGAGGTCCAGGTAGACCCCGCCAAGTTCTTCCGCCAGGGTGCGGAACTCGTTCTCCAGGTCCACTACAAACACCCGGTGTCCTTGCAACAGAGCCCACTCGGCCAGATGTTTGAGGTAGACCGACTTGCCCATCCCGGATTGGCCCAGGATGAACGAGGACGCATTGGGTAGATCACCGTCGAATGGATCCAGCACGACCCAGCTTCCGTTGTGGCGGTGGACGCCGTAGGGCAGCCCGCGGGGATCGAAATGGGTTTTGCGGGTAAAGGGGAACAACTGGGCCAGCGCTTCAGCCGTCATATTGCGGCCGTGCCCCAGCCGGTCGGCGCCCAGGGGGAGGAGGGAGTGGACGCCGTCCAGTTGGCGGGCGGAAGCGCGGTAGAATTGCACCCCGGTCTCGCGTAAGGTGTCTTCGAACCGGTCTGAAGTGCGATCGAGCGAGGTCCTGTCGGGGGCAAAGACCGCCAGATACCAGCCCAGCATGTAGATGGTCTCATCGCCCATTTCGATGCGGGCCAACGCCTCCTCGGTCGCACTCAAGGTTAACTGCCGCCCATAGCTGGTGAGGGCGCCCCTTCTCAGGTCGAATAGGTTCTCCCCGTGCAGCCAGGTTCGTTTCTGGCGCAGGGCGGGGGCAATCTCGGCCGGATTGAGCGGATAGATAAACTGGCTCATCCAGACGTCCCCGTGAAAGGCGTAGAGCTTGTACGCTGGGAAGGTGGGAGGAAGATCATAGACGAACCATACCCGTCCCCAGACTTCTCCCATCTGGAAGCAGGTATAGTCCTCCCAAAAGTTGGCGGGCGCCAGTTGGTCCAGCAGGGTGGTGGTCCCGCTGCGCAACAGGGTATCCCGGTTTTCGTTATTTTGGGTGGGATCAGTTTCTGCCTTTTCCCTTCCCAGCCATCCATTCACGCGGTCAAGCAATTTCATGTCCAGTCGTCTCCGGCTGTTTGTGTCGCGTCGCACGGCATAAGTTCGCCGGCATATCCAGTAGGTTGTTTACCGGGTTGTTGGTCCATCTGGAGACCGGCTGCCAGGGAGGGCGCCAGTTGCAGGTGAGGGGATTCGCACGATTCGATGGGGGAGAGATGGCTGCGATTGGCGCTTCCCTGCGTCCAGTACCGGCTTCCGCGACCGGAGGGGCGATGGTAGAAATCGCCGACGACGGCGGCTACCTGGTGGGCGTCGAGGATGGTCACCTGTCCCTCGGCAACTCGCGCCAGCCCGTCGGCGACCCGCCGCACACGGCGGTCCAGTTCTTCCTCGGCCTGCTGATAGGTAGCCGGGTCCAATGTGCGCCGTTTGCCTCGCATGGGGAAGGGGTTGTAAAAGACGGTGACGAAATACCGGTCCACCAGCGGCCGCGTGCGGGCATGGGCGTTTTCAATGAAGGATACCTGGTTAGCGAGAGCAGTTGCCATTCGCCGGGCTGCCATTTCGTTTTGTGGATCATCCTCCAGGCGAGATGCTTCGGCCAACATCTCCCAATCATTCCGCTTCTGGCGGAGTTGTTCGAGCCAGGGAGAGATGTCCTGGGGGGTGGAGGCGATGACGATCTGGATTGCTGTCGGGTGGCGCAGATTTCTGATCCAATCGGTGTACCAGGCATAGATTCGCTCCCGCTCGGAGGGATCTTTCATGGTCATGTCAATGGGTTCCACCTCGATCAGGCGGCTCAGGGTGCCGTCGGCCAGGATGGCGACGCCCGATTCGGTCAGCCCGCGGATAAAGAGCATGTCCTGTGTCGCCGGCGGGCGTTTGTCCTTACGGCGTCCCAGGTTTTGCCAACCGGCGTTGCTTGTGTCGCAATGGTCCAATTTCAACCTCCTCACCTGATTGCAGTCAGCGCGCGCCACCAGGCCCGGATCTCAGCGCTGGCTCCTCCTGCCAGGTAGATGGTCAGCCCGGTCAACAGCAGGATCACGACCAGGTTGAACGCCAGTCCCAACACGGTGTAGCGGGGTTCGGCAATGTCTTCGGTCCGGAGGGGTTCCGGCCTGGCGGCGACCGCCCGCACGGTTGGCCCAGGTGTAATGGTTACCTCCCCGGCCGGCGGGGAGACGCCCCGCCGCCAGATCCAACGCCGGCCGCTCCAGCGCCAGGAAACTATGTCCATCACCCACTGCTCGAAGGTGCGGCCTGAGAATTTGGCAAAGACCATCACCAGACCCAGAACGGCGATTCCAATTCCGAGTACGATATGTAACCAGACCGGTCCGGGGATGATAGGAGTAAAGATCACAGACCCGGCTATGGGCAGCGCGCCGGCCAGAATCAGCAGGGAGCGCAGATTGAGCCCTCCCAGGAATTGTGTTTCCCAACTTAGTTTTCGTGGTGTATGTGTTATACCCATGGTTTCATTCCTATCCTGGTTGATTCATCCCGGCGTCAGCGCGAATACGAGTAGCCAGGTTACTCCAGGCCGAAGGGTAGAAGAATTCGTTAGTGTGCCCATGGTCTCCGGCAATCTGGGATAGATCGTGAAGAAATGCAGTTCTGACGGCATGTAATTGTTCTTGTACAAGCCCGCCGTCAGGGCTGGTGGCGCCCGCCACGGCAGACCGGGCTCCCCAGGCGGCCTCCACCGTGGCTCTGGCCGAACCGGCGTCGAAACCGAATCGCGGATTGCGGTGTGCGTGGTGCAGAGATGCCAGTGCATGGACAGCTTCCTGGTCATGGCGCCCATACCCCAGAGCTTCGGTCATCTGCGCGCCCTGTCGAAAGTCGAGTAGAGAAGGCGTAGCGCCGGAGCCGCCTGGCGCGGCTGGCGCCGAGGGGGGAGTGGCTGGATAAATACGCGGGCCGGTTTGCGCCCCGCCGGGCATGGTTCGCAGCCGGTTCTCTACCGTCGAACCGACCCAGGCGCTCACGTCTGCCTGGGGTTGGCCTGTCGAATCCCGGTGGTAAAAGCCGTCCTGAATAGCCATGGAGGGGGAGGTTTCGTTGCCAAACCGGCGAGCTGCGATGGCCGGGCCTAGCGACTCTTGAGCGGCGCTGCGGACGGCGGCAGGGCCATACTGCTCTGCCAGCCGTGACAGGGGGCCGGTGGCGGCAGCGTATCCCGTTGGAGAGGATGCGCCCAGGCCGGCCGCGAATTCCCGCCATTGGTTTGTGCTTTTTCGAAAAGGCTGCCCGGCTTGCTTTCCGCCAAGTTCAGAGCGCGCTTCACGTTCCATCTGCTTTTCCATCATCCAGCCGGCCGCGCGGGCGGCCGAACCTGCGCCGCGGCCTAATCGGCTGCCGGACATGGCTGACAGGGTGGCGCCCCCTACTTGTAGGGCG
>JAFGRT010000156.1 GCA_016935015.1 Acidobacteriota bacterium
CCAGCGCCGTCGCCACATCCTCACGGAGGAACGATGCTGTCGCCATGGCCACCACTCCGGGATCGCCCACGCTACCCAACCGGTCAAAGAATTGTTGGCATAACTGCCGCGCCACGGCATCAGTCATGGCATCCTGGCGATTCAGCAACTGGATCAGCCCCAGCGTTCCCTGAAAAAGAAGAATGTTCGTTCGCCGGGAATCATCGCCCAGCTTGTCCAGCCGTTCCAGCAGGGCAAAGAACCGCCGGGTGAGCTGGGGATCCATCTCGATCTCGGCAATGATCTGGTACTGCGGGCCGAAACGGTCGAACAGCAACTCCATGGCGATGCCCATCTCGTCAGCCATGAGTTCCGGCATGGTCTCCGACAGGTAGGTCAGGACAGCATATTTGCGCACACCCTTGAGGGCGGTTCCTTCCCGGGCTTTGTCCAGGAGGTTGTGGAGCATTTCCCCTTCCCCCTTGAATTTCACCTTGCGGCGCAACAATTTGTGCAATTTTGAAAAACTTTGGGTGGAGAAGCCATGCTTGGCGGCCAGGAGCCACAGCTGGGGCGAGCCGGGAAAGGCGATGCCGTCATCGTCCATTTCCAACATTACCAACAGATCACCGAAATCATGATATTTGCGAAAATACTTCCCGCTCTGGAAATCCTCGCCCGGTTCTTCCACCGTGTTGTAAAAGCGTTTGAACCTCTCCTCTGATGCCATCAGATAGCCGGATACTTCCGGCGGGGCCTGGGACAGCGCCGCCAGGAAATAGATGGCCCGGCCATTGTTTTTGGTGAACACCTTTTCAATGAATTTATCCGGTTTGGCCGTGAGAGATTCGCCAATCAACCGTTCCCAGCGAGAGACGCCTGTTTCCCCGCCCGGCAGCCACAGCCGGCCATCCGGCTCGAATTTGAGCATGGCCCCGAAGGCATACAAGCCGGGCATGATTTTATCCGGGAGTCGATCCGGCCGAATGTGCCGCTGGAACCACTCGGCCGCCGGCTGGGGGATCCGGGAGAGCGCCACATACAATTTCATGGCCGCCGGTTTTTCCAGCCACCAGCGCAGCAGTTCCGGTGCCTGATGCGGCTTTTTATCCAGCACGTTCTCCAGCCAGAAAGATGGGCCCAGCAGGACCGGCAGGGTATCGGCTTCGAACTGAAAGGTGAATTCCGAATCCAGGCGGACGACATTGGGATTGAAGCCGACGAATTCGAGGACCTTGCGGCGGCGGAGATCGTTGTCACCCTGGCCCAGGTTGGCTTCCAGCACGACCTTGCCTTTCTTTTTCTTGCGTTTGATGGAAACATCGAAAAACGACAGAATGCGGTTGGTCTGCTTCAACACCGCCTTGTCGGCGCTGAACCTCAGGGTGAGAGTGGGCTGATACAGATTTTTCTTTTTCAACCATTCCTGGAATTCCACATAGGATCTCAGAAACGACACCCACTCTGCCTGGCGCGGATTTTTGCCGCTGTCGAGTGGATCGCCATCCAGAATATACTCAAAGAGCAGCCGCAGAAAAACATCGTCCCGGGGCCGGTTTTCAAGACAGGGGGCGAAACGGAACATCGGCGTCACGCCACCCGGCAGGCGGAGTCGTTCTGAAGCCGGCGGGACGTTCGCTTGAGCGGCGTTTCTTGCGACGGCCAGGGCCGACAGACGGTCGGCATCGGCCGCGCGGCCGGCCTGGGCCATACACCGGGCCGCAGAAGATAGTGATGCTCCATTCAGAAGATGAAGATATGCCAAACGCTCCTGGATGGCAGAACTGTCCCCGGCGTGATTGAGAATGGCCAGACGCTCCCCGGCGGCGATGGCCCGCTCGAGATCCCCGCGTCGGTCCGCCCATGTCCCCAACGCACGCCAGATGTCCGGTTCGTCCGGCCAGCGCTCCGCCGCCGCGACCAGCACAGCCCCGGCGTCCAGAAACTCTCCGTTCTCCTGGCGAACAGCCGCCAGCTCCAGGTGAACGTCGGGCGGTACCTCCGGGAATGAAACCAGGCGCGCCAGCACTTCGGCCGCTTCCGGCCAGAGGCCTTCCTGCCGGTATGCCTGCGCCAGGGCCAGTTGCAGGGGGATGTCTTCGGGTGTGGCTTCCACGGCCCGTTCCAGAAATGGCCGCGCCGTCGAGTATTGGGCCAGGCCGATGTGGGCCAGGCCCGCCACCCGATCCCAACGGGCGTCGTGCTGGGAATCCGTGGTTGGTGCAGGCAGGAGCGCCAGCACATCCGGCCACCGCGCTTGCTGAAGATAGAGCTCCGCCAGATACAGGCGGCTGGTGGCGGCACCACCGGACTGTTCCACCGCCACCCGGGCGGCCTGGATGGCCCGGTCGGGCTGACCAAGGTCGGCATAGCCCGCCGCCAGCTCCAAGCGCACCTCCGGACCGTCGACCGCACTCCCCGCGAGGCGCTCGAGCTGGGCCACCGCCCGCTCTGTCTCGCCGTCGGCCTGATACAGGCGGGCCAGCTCCCGGCGGATCTCCGGCAGATCATCGTCCCGGGCCAGCGCCTGCTCATAGGAAAGGCGGGCGGCGGCGGTCTCACCCGTTTGTTCATGAACCCGGCCCCATTCGGCATAGACCGCGGCGGCTTGGGGAAACAGCTGCTGCGCCTGGGTCAGGACCGCCCGCACCTCCGGCCAGGAATTGAGCTGGGCGTGCAGCCGGGCCAGGTGAAGCCGGTCGCCGACGGTGAAGGGCGAGAGCCGCACGATTTCGGTGGCCGTCACGATCTGGCCCATGATGTCGCTGGACGAGGACTCCGAACCCAGCGTCCGGCGCAACTCGGTGGCGCGTTCGAGATCCGTCCGGTTCGGCACGGACAGGTCAGGGGGGACCAGCCATAGAACGGCGCGGGACCGGCAGCGACACGCAGTCGTGACTTCTGTCACCACCAGCTCATGGGACCGGGCACCCACCAGGTCGGCCGGATAAGGGATGGTCAACACCCGCTGCTGCTCCCGGTCGCGCAGGATGCGCCTCGCCACCCTCCGGCCATCCTCCTCCGCCAGTCCCACGGGTGTCGCGGCCAGGGTCGGCAGCGCCCGGCTCAGCGGCCCGGCCGCTTCCCCCAGCAGCAACCCGTACACCCCCACGCACCGACGGGTCATCACCGCCACCAGGGCGTCGGTTAGGGCCGGGCGATGAAGATCCATCTCAGAAGGCGGACCAGGGAAGTCGCGACCGATGACGAGTACCGTCGCCGGTTGCCACGGCGGGCACGCGGTTTCCACCTGCCGGCGGATGTCATCCAGAATGGCGCTGGCCGGTCGAGGCACATCGAGCATCGCAGTTTCCGCCTCCTGGCGCGCATCGGCCAGGGCCGTGCGCACCACCGCCGGCGTTGCCAGAGCGATGGCCGGCTCACACCATGCCCCCCAGACCGGCACGGAACGAGCCGTCAGTTCACGAACCGCCTGTTCCAGCCACCGGGTCAGAACCGGCCAATCCTCCGGTTGCAGCTCAGCGGTCAGAAGCGCCACCATGACCGGCGCACTCACCGGAAACGGCTCTACCAGATCCACCGGGTGGGGCTGCCCCCCGAGCCGCACCTCATATGCCGGCGCCACCATGCCGTCCTCCGCTTCATCACAAACACGCTGCACCCAAATGAGCAGCGACTGGTCCGCCGTGGGCGGGCGGAGCTCCTCACCCTGACTGAACACGATTCCGCTCAGCAGGATCATGAAGATTATTTTTCCGATTCTTCGGCTCATGCACGATTCCTTTCCAAAGGTTTCCTTACCACCGGTGGGCGGCATCGTCCCGAAGCAGTGAACTACCATGGTGCCGCAAGGCCATGGCGAGGGGAAACCGGTTGCGGCGTCATCGCAACAGCGGTGGTCTTCATCGGTACCGTGTGGCCCCGACGAAAAAGATTTTCTGCTCTCGCCGAGTCGAAATGGTTGCCCCGTTTCCCTTTCTTCCCGTTGTCGTGCTCGTTGTCGTACTAAAATGTCGCTATCGAACCACCACGAAATTTTATCTCCAAAAAATATCCTTCTTCATAATCTGATCAAACGAAAATCAATTACGATCACGATTACGACAACGACTTGATCCAGATGGGGGATGATAAAACAAATTCTTTCTCTCGCCGGGGCGCGGTGACGCAGAGAGAAGAAATATCTTGCGTTATGGCTTTCCTGCCCAAATTCTTCCCTGCGCCGCGGCGTCTTTGCGAGAGTTTTTATTCTTCACTCGCCGGGTCGTTTCCCCATTCCACCTGGTCACTTCGCTCGCCTGGGGCGGCCGGCTGCCGCTGCGGCCGCCCACGCGGCGCTTCGTTTAAAGTCAGTTTAAACAGGATCAAGAACCAGAAAGCCAATAGTCCAAGGGATTCATCTTCCAAGGTTTGGCCCATCTCTGTCCTACTTGAGGAGTTGAAGCCATGGCTCAATCCACTGATCTGCAGAGGCGGAAACCATAGTTGCTCGTTGAGTCCGGGTGGCGGCTCTTACGAACCGCGGATCGACAGTTATAGGGTTCGTCAGGCCAGCCCCCGCCACGTATTACCCTGTTTGTGCCGCTGGTCGGACCAAGATAATCCGTGGCACTGCCCGATGGATACGATGAGTCGTAGCGATCCCAGCACCATTCCCACACATTTCCATGCACATCATACAATCCCCAGGGGTTGGCGTTCTTCATTCCAACTGGTTTCGTGGAGTTGTTCCCCAGGGAATCATACCGGTTGGCGTTGAACCAGGCGACACTCTCCAGATTGGGCAAAACCCCAGACATATAATTAACGCATTCCGTGAAATTGGGCTCCACCACAGAAAACGTCGTTGTCGTCCCCGCCCTACAAAAGTATTCCCATTCACCTTCCGATGGCAGGCGATACCCATTGGCGCTCCAATCGCAGTAAACGGACCCAGATGTGTAGTTCGTCACATCGATGGGAGTGGTTAACGCGTCATCCGCGTAATAGCACACGTTCAATCCCTGTTGAACAGAAAGCAGGTTGGCATACAACACCGCCTCGTACCAGGTGACCTGCTGCACCGGATGAGGCATATCCGGACTGGATGCCGTGCTGGATGGATCGTTGGGCAACGTCGGCTACACCGCCTGGAGATCCGCCCACATCTGCCGCGTCACCTCCGACGTCATCTCAGCTATATTCTCTGTCAGCGTATAAGTAAATCCCGCTTTTGCTGAGTAATTGTCCGAATTGCCCGGGTCCGATCCATGCTGAAACGTTTCAGCGGCTACATGCACGAGTTCTCCTTCAATTGTATGAGTCGCCCGCAGATCAACAGCGAACATGGCGCCTTATCGTGAAATTAGAATATCATCAACCAGTATGATGGAAATATCGCCATAGGCCGGCGGGGTGGTGCGCTGGCCGATGGACAACATGTCGAACGGTTCGGTGATGACAAAGGGCTGGTCGTACAATTCCCAGAACGTGCTCCCGGTGGACAGATCGGTGACGACGATATCCAGCACCTGCCCCGCCGCGTCATAGTCCACGACAACATGATACCAGCGATCCTGGGTCACGGTACCGCTCTCATACATGTGCGCCGAGCCCGTATCGCGCAAACAGAATTTTTTGTACGACGAATCAGCCCATGCAAAGCAGAAATACCAGGGAACCGGAGACCAGGGATCCGCCGCCAGACTGTTCCGCATAAAGACACCCGGGTAGTTGCCCCAGTCCTGCAGCACGACGTTGAAGTCGAATTCGCAATGAAAACTCTGGCCCGCGGCCACCGGCCCAAACAGCGGACTGTCCCCGTAATAGTGGCCATAGCCCGTCGAAACATCGTGAACACGGGCATAGTACCAGCCGTTGACCGAATCCCAGTAACAATCGTCGGGAAACGCTGTGGAATACTGCGGATCCGGGGTGAAGTCCTCTTCATAGATGATGGTTTCTTCATTGACGAACGGGATCTCGGTGATATTCCCGGCAAGATACTGGATCAGGATTTCGAGATCCACCGCGTCGATGCGCAGATCACTGTTAAAGTCCGCCTCCAGCGTCTGGATGGACAGATTGTTGGCCAGGAAATCCGCCAGCAGTTGCAGATCGGACGCGCCGATCTGGCCGTCGCCGTCGAGATCCCCCGGCTGGGTCTGGCCGAGCTGGGTGATGCCGACCGGGGTACCGGCGATGGAAAACTGGCCTTGCCGCTCCGTGTAGTCCGGATTGGGCAGGACTTCCACCAGGACCGTTCCATTGCCCGTCCCGCTCAATCCCTGAAGAACATTGAGCCAGCTGACATCCTCCACCACCACCCAGGAACATTCGGGATCGGTGGTCACCGTGTAGCTCACGTCATCCCCGGCCGCGGCGGCGGTGCTCTGCGTGGGGACTACCTGGTAGGTACAAAAGCCTTCCTGGCTGATGGTACAGAGCTGACCGGCGATGCTGATGGTCCCTTGCCGGGGAGAAGAAGCGCCGTTAGCCGACACGGTGTAGGAGACGGTACCGTTCCCCGTACCGGCAGCCCCGCTGGTGATGGTGACCCAGTCCAGTTGTTCGGTGGCCGTCCACGAGCAGCCGCTGGTGGTCGTCACGCTGATGGTTTCACTTCCGCCGGCCGGGCCGAAACTGGCGGATGTCGGATCAATGGAATAGACGCACGGGGCATTGACAAAGAATCCCGCGGCATCTTCCACGATTCGGGAATTCGCGTTCGGGCTGGAGTCGACGGCCTCGATGTCGACCAGATAATAGCCGGGAATCGCATTGGAGGAATCAAATTCGCCGGTATATGTGTATCCACTCTCCAGATTCATAGCAACAGAGAAGGGGC
This sequence comes from Acidobacteriota bacterium, assembly GCA_016935015.1. Classification (GTDB taxonomy): domain Bacteria; phylum Acidobacteriota; class JAAYUB01; order JAAYUB01; family JAAYUB01; genus JAFGRT01. The sequence goes on from JAFGRT010000156.1 coordinate 6,767, forward strand.
CGTTACCGCCGGTTACGACGGCCGTGACGCTGGCCACGCCGCTGTCCCCGTCCTGCACGTCGCACTGAATGGTAAACATCGTACCGACAATCCCTGAATCAGGCGTCACCGACACGTTGCTGATGACCGGTGGAGTCTGATCCGTCACCCGGGTGACATGGCGGGTAACCGTGGAGTTGTTGTTCATGGCATCCTTGGCATAATACGTGATGGTGTTCTCTCCCGCCGAGAGGCCCACGGTGTGGGAGAAGTTTCCGCTGCCGTCCAGGGGTACGGGCGTGCCGTTGATGGTGAACGCGATGACACCCACGTTGTCGGAGACCCGGCCGGTGGTGGTCAGGCTGGCCATGTTGGTGACATACCCCTCGGGGGGATGGGTCACGTTGATCACCGGGGCGATACCATCACTGGACAAGGGGCTGAACACATAGACCAGGTTATAGGAAGTTCCGGCCGCCAGTTTCTGAATGGACTCGTTCCAGGAGAGTTCGATCACCTCGCCGCTGACATCGGCACTGCGGAACTGTTGATTGGTGGAAAGATCGAATATGACGATTTTACTGTTGCCTCCCACCGCCAGCTTGGTGCCGTTATCGATGAAACACGCGCCAAAAACATTACCAAAGTTGGCCGCCGGCATGTTGATGACCTGCCAGTCGGAAGTACGGTACACTTTGATGGTAGGATATGTTTGCCAGGTAACAGCCAGTTTCGACCCATCGTCCGAGAAGACGGTATCCACACACGTATCGTCCAGCCATGCGCTGAAGACGACTCCGCCACTGGTATTCCAGACATACACATAACCGTCCAGCGTGCCTGCCGTCAGGCGACCGCCGCTCGCCGCGTTATAATCCAGGTGGCTTTCCAACTCGAAGGTGTCATCATTGGGCAAAGTATACAGGGGGGAGCTGCTAGCGCTGGAGTACAGGGCGGTTTCCGTGGTGTAATAATAGACCGAATTATCGCGCCAATGGGCGAGAACGGCCTCTTCGGCCAGGGGTAAGTCTGGCGCATTAGGGGATAAGTTTTTACTGTTGGTGAGGATTTCGGGGCCATTGCCCGCGGCGACCAGGACTTTGGAACTGTCGGGACTGACATCGATTTGTCCCTGGACGTTGTAATCGGTGCGCTGGTGCCATTTCTGGCTCCAGGTCGAGGTATACCAGGCGTATACGTCAGCGGAGCTTTCCCCACCGGCCACCAGGGTCGTGCCATCCGGCGAGAAGCATACGCCGGCGCCATCACCCCCGATGGTGTATGTGGCTAAGGGATCCATGATCGGCGGAGGCGGCCCGCTGCCCACCTGGGCGTAGAAGGAGGTCGACTCCTGGCTGTTCCCGGCTTCCGCGGTGAGGGTGACATCGCCGCTTTCATTCACCGTCAAGATATAACTGGCGACACCATTGGCATCGGTCGTGTCGTATTCGTCAATCAGCTCTGAAGGAATAGACGTCAAATGCACCGACACTCCCGATACTGGGGTGCCCGTAGCCAAATCTTTGACGAGTACAGCAATACTATATTCGGAGTATGTCGATGTTCCACCATCATAAGAAACGAGGATGTCCAGATCATAATCGCCGGGTTGTGGTTCCTCAAAGGTGATGGGGACGATAGTGGTCGCCCCCTCGCAGTCCACGGTGATCTGCGCCGTGCCGGGCGTCCAGCTGGTGAACCGGATCCAGGTTTGACCGTTGGCATCGGTCAGTACGGAGGAAGGACTGTACATCGAGGACGCATTGTTGCCACTGAACAGCCCGGTGTACTGCGTCGAACAGGTGACGGTGTACCCGGCGCCGACGGGATTGCCGCTTCCATCATTGACCTGGATACTGATGGTGGAGGGATCATTCAACGGGACCGGATTGGGGGATGCCGAGGCGATGATCGATCCCTGATCGGGGATGATCGAAAACGACCATGGTCCGGCGACCGCCTCCAGCTCATCATTGCAGCTGGTCTTGGCGACCACCCTCCAGTAATATGTATTCCCGGCTGTAACATTGACCGGATAGGATGTATTGCTGGTTGATGTTAGTAACGGAGGATCCGGACTGTCATCAAAATACAGTTCATAGTGCGTGGCATTGGCGGACTGTTGCCAGTATAATGTGACTGATGTTGTAGAAGATGCCAATATCTGGCCCTGAGAAGGGGATGTTAGGAAGAACGAATCAGGAGAGAGACATGGTAATATTGTAAAATTCCCGTAACTGCTGTCTGCGCTCAATATGTTCCCGTTTTCGTCATATTGCTCTATCTTTAATCTAACAGCATCATTCAGGCCACCTTGCATGAAACCAATAGGTATTTCCCATAGAAAGCTACCAGAATCATCTGATTGAGCCAGAAAGTTCCAACTACTTTCGCCGTAAAATCCACCGTCTGTCGTGTAATAGATCTTTACATACTCAGACGGTTTGGAGTAGCTATTCCAAGCAACCGCTACTGTGGTGCCCTCAATAAATTGTAGATCACCACTACAGGATGTGTTCCCAAAGCCTTGCTGTCCATCGGGAAACAAAATTTTGGCATCATAATTTAAGTCTGAAACAATTAGATGGGGTGAGGCTATAGTCGTAATATCATCTATGGATCCTGAGAAATGTGCCCTGCTAATAACACCCCCAGTGCTCCGCCAAGTGTTGTAATAAAGGATGTCTTCAGTATTTGAATCATAACCAACAGCAGCAACGGAATGAGCTCCATTTGATGCAATAAATGTATTTGACCAAACAAATGGAAAACCTGAATTTATTTCTTGAGTCATCTCGTCCCAGTAAAATTCGACAGTAGGCGGCATATTTATTAAATTTATACCGTTACTAACTGAATACCCCTGCTCAATGATATGATTAATCAAGCCAGGATAAATATTTTCCCACTCAGTTGCTCCTTCCTGAGGATGACCAGGAGGATATGTACCCATATGTTCTGCCAAGTCTTCTTGGGCGGAAGCAATATGACAGTCAAAATTGTTTTCTATCAGATCGCTGGCATAATAGAATAATTGGTTAAGTTTTCCAAAATGTGCATAATTATCCCAGTAATTCAATATCATCGCACCTGAAGTTGGGGAGCAACCAAAATGCCATTCCAAGGGTTCAAAATCTGAAAACAGATTTGAGACACAACCACAGGGTGGAAGACATGTATCCTCACAACCACGTGAGGACATATTTTCTGAAAATAGAATCTTATTTAGTGCTTTTTTGTTAATTTCCAAAATATTTTGGAATTCTGCCTCATAATCCAAACCTCTTTCTTGATACTTATCGAATAAAGTTGTCTCCCTAGTCGATTGTTGTTCTTGGCATGCCATAATGTAATTATCAGTATTGTAACATTTCCAGGGTTCGTGCCCTTGGACGATGATGGATCGCTCTCCATCGCTGAACTCATAATTCCTTGCCCAGAAGCCATCAGCATAGATATTTACTAATGAAATTCTGCTACTATTTAAATAACCTTGTGCCGCCTTCATGACGGCCCATCCTACTGCCAGATAATTTGAGGGCATGCGCGCGGAGCTGCGGATAGGATAATTTTCAAAATTAGCGCTAATTGTAAGATAAGCATATGGTCTCCTGATTGAATTAATAATGTTATGTTGATTATTCCTTGATTTTTGTTGTAGATATTTTTGCCAGAATATAGAAATTTCTGAAGGTCTTTCAAGTCGCTTTCCATCGGTGCTAACGTCCACATCATAAGCAATTATTTCTCCAAAGGCATCTCGAATTGGAATAATACTGATAATATTGATGGTATTAGACCAAAGTTGTCGACCACGTGCTTCGGCCAGCATTTTAGCTGTATTCAAGTCAATATCCACAAAATCACTTTCTTTAATTTTTGGAATTGGCATTTCAGTAGGAGTCAATGCTGATATAATATCATCAATTTCAGTTAAATAGGTAATAGGCGTAGGGAATGGTTGTTTTCTTTCAATTGATAGCTCTGTTTGTTCGCCAGCCACAAACAGCGTATGCAGAGAAACCAGGATAATTGCACCCCCCAGTAATTGGATAAGAGACCTAGATTTAATGTACATCTAACTATCCCCTTTCAAAAATTCAAATAGAACTCTAGATATACACATTCAGATGTCTGGGTAAAACTAATCCCGCACCTCTCTATTTCCCCAGAAACCTTAAGCAAGTCATGTTAAAATAAGCAATATGATGTTACAATATTGCTGAATTTGTCTTTAGAATTTTAAAATGTTTTCCGAGATATGAAAGTTAGATAATATTCTCCCAAAAGAGTTTTTCTGCTGATCAGGATTTTTACCATGATTAGAAATTATTACAATTTTTTTATATTTGCAAGCGACAATAAACGACATTTGACGACAAAGTGCCCGCTGTAAAAAGTTCCACACTGTTCTGTGAAATCATTGCAACATAATAATTAAGCTCAATAGTGGGGTTTCCTGTTGCTTTTCCCAATGATGATTTGCAAGTCCATGCCAGGGAGAGATGCGATTTCCCCGAACAACTTGTCGGCCAGACCTTAGAATAGGGAAAAATTGAAATGAACGCTACTCAGGGGGTGTCAGCAGGCTGGTTAATGGTTGGAGTTGTTGTCCACTCTTTGCCATCCCAGTACAGGATTTCCTTGCCCAGGGCGGAGATGTCGGCGGGATCGAACGTGTAATCCACCCAGCCCGTGTCGCGGGCGCATTCACATAGACGAAGATAGAAGTCCGCCGCGGTACTATGAAGAGGTCTGAGGTCATGATCCAGAAAGAAGTATAAAATTCCGATCACTCTACAAGGAGGGACCGTTACCCGCATATGAAGCTGGAAAAACCTGTCGAATTTTTCCACCCGATCCAATTGGGGACGAGCATGATAATGGAGCCGATTGATGGGATCCAGCGGGAATACCAGGTGGGCCTTTTCACGAGCAGGAGAGACTGTTTTATCCCTGAATTCAGGCGGAGATCGATAATTGGAGTACCCGTCGATTCGGCGGCTGTCCAGCACGACCAGGCAGGCCTGGTCGAAGCCGTTGTGCGTCCCGGCGGCCAAGATCTCCGGGATTCGGTCGCCGTCTATATCATCTATCAGCCAATCCTGGAACCAGCCACAATGATAATAGTCACCACAGTCCTGCCCCTGGACATCCAGAATAGTGATCTTGTTCGGGAAAAAATTCGATTGCCGGCTGGAGACCACGATTTCGCATATGCCATCGTTATCCAGGTCTTTCGTGGCGAATTCCAGATACCAGCGGGGATACGTGACGATGTCACCCCAGCGGATGTATTCATCGGGACTATATTTCCAGCGAAGATCACCCTGCTGGTCCAGGCAGTAGAGGCGCCAACTTTCCATATAATAATCCTGCCCACCCACCGTGACCAGGATCTCCATGAGGCCATCATTGTCCAGGTCGACCACACAGCTGGGAGATTTGATGGACACCTCGAACGCCTTGCGATGAGCCTCCGGCGTGATGAGCCAACCGTCCATCTCTTTTTCCCACAGCAACTGGTCATTTGCATCATGCAATTTCACCCACCGGCCACTGAGTTCCAAATGAAACTGTTTTGCCGGCGTCTCCCGCCACCATCCTGGCCAAAAGTATAGAATCAGCAGAACGAGCACGACGCCACATACAACAAGGGCCAGAGTCCGTATTCGAATTTTTTTTACGGCAGGTGGTTCTGATGGTTCAGCGGCGGCCGTGACATGATGATCATCCGCGTCCAGCGGATGGCCTTGCAGCCACCCATCGATATCTTGCATATAGGCGAAGATGGTGCGCCCCTTGCGGTGGACGGGCAGGCCCTCGGTCTCCTTGCGCTGGGCCGTGCGGACCGTGACATTGAGGTAACGGGCGATCTCTTTCCAGCCGTCCAGTCTGCCCTTGCGATGCAACGCGATGCCCCCTGATTCAAGCGTATCTATAAAAGCGTTCTCTATAACGTTATACAGACGTCGTTGTTAGCGCCCCAAGGCATATTCACAGATTAGCCATTCATCCCGGGAAGGACACAAAATTGGAATTCGCAACAAAAGACAATAATAATTCTTCCAAGAGAATAATTCAATTTTCTTTTTTTGTTCCTCTCCGCCCGGCCTGAAAGAACCGCCGGGCGAACTTGAGGATTTCCTCGATGACCCTGATGTCGGTGACTTCCCATTCGCGGAGGATCTTGCGCAGGGAGCGGCGCTTCTCGGGCTCCAGGCGGTAGAGCAGGCGCAGGATGCCGGTGTGCTCCTGCATGATGTCCTCCCCCATGAGGAAGAAGTCGGGCGGGATCTCGAAGTGCTGGCTGACCTGGTCGATGCGGGCCAGGGACCATTTGGTTTTGCCCGATTCCAGGTCGGGCAGGATGTGATACCCCCAGCCCAGGGCGTCGCAGAATTGCTTCTGGCTCAGCTTGCGCCGCTTGCGAAAATTCCGCATATTCACGCGGACCCGTTCTTCCAGATCACTCATGCCGTTCGCCCTGCCCGATGCAATATGGTCGGTCCTCCATTGTAGCAACACCCGGCGGCATTGTATCACATCTTTTTTGAAGTTGGAATTTTTCTTATATTATAAATATTTATATTGACAATATTTCCAAGTCCGCTATCATGGATCCCATGAACGGACACATCCTGCATTTTCAGCAACAAGACTGGCTGCCGGTGAAGCAATTCGCCGCCGGGGTCGGCGTGGGCCTGTCCACCGTCTACAAATGGGCCGCCGAGGGGAAGATCGTCACCACCACCATCGGCACCCTCAAGCTGGTGCGGCTGGACCGCGACCTGGCCGGTTTCCGGGTTCTCCTGCAGCGGGTGGTCAGCCGCCACGGCTGATCCGCCGGCGCCCGGTCGTTCCGTTTCCGTCAAGGAGGGGTTTTCATGATTCTTCTCAACGGGCTGTTGCCCGGACTCATCTGGCTGCAGGGGATGCCCCTGCTCAAAAAGATCCTGGTGGCCTTCTATATCGTGGCCGGTCTGGCCGCCGCCGGCGTCGTCGTCTGGTACATCATCAAGAAACGGGCGGAGTAGGGGGACGGCATGAAAAAACGAATCCTCCCCTGGTTATTTCTGCTACTGGCGGGTCTGGCCCGGGCCCAGGAAGTCTCCGGCGCCATCCAGGACGCCATCGACGACGTGTCGGAGATCGCCTCGGCGGTGGGCGCCGTGGTCATGGGCATCGTCGGGGTCATCGGCCTGGGCCGGGCGGCCTACAAGTTCGCCCACGGTGACACGGACGCCGTCACCTCCCTGGTCATGGGCATCGTGGCCCTGTTCATCGGCGCCATGTGCGCCACCTTTATTTAAAGGTCACGCCACGCCGCAACGACGCAACGAGGATGTCTGAGAGAAAAGGCCACGACGGCGTCAAGGCACCCAGAAGAATTTTATGGTTCAGAAAAGAACAAGAACAGAGAAGTGTTGGAAAAGAATAGGTTGATCAGGAACTCATTGACATTGCCAAATAAGGAAAATCCAAACCTAGAAAATCTTTGTGCCTTGGCGGCCGATCGTGCCGCACGTGGCGCCGTGGCGGCGTGGCGCGATCACTCCATCCGGGACGTGGTGCCTTCACGCCGTTGAGACAACAAATCGATGAATGTTAAACCCATCCACCGCAATCTGCAGCATGTGCCCCGCATCTGGGGTGTGAGCTACGGCAAGCTCTTCGCCTCGCTGTTCGCCATGCTGCTCATGCTCATGGTCTGCTTCTACACCGTGGCCAACAGCGGGCTGGCCCTGGCGGCCGGCCTGGCCACGGGGCTGGCCGGTTACGGCATCTCCTTTTGGCTGGACTCCCGCGATCCGCTGGCCCGATCAGGCCCGGGCCTCTTCATCCGGCCGCGGCTGACCGCCCTTTCCCTGTCGAACCAAACCTACCGGATCAGGCATCATGCGACGCTATAGGGACCTCTACCGCCGGCTGGACCGGGTCGAGCAGAAGCTGGACAATCTCCTGCTCTACCTCGATTTCTTCCCCAACGTCCACGGCCTGCCGGCCATCCTCATGAAGGACGGCGCCGTGGTGGTCCTCTTCCGCCTGGCCGGCATCGACTACGAGGGCCTGGGCGAGGCGGAGAAGGAACAGTTCAGCTACTACGCCCGCACCGCCCTGGAGCAGCTGCCCGACGACGGCCGCGGCTTCATGCTCACCAACCTCCTGCTGCGCGAACCGGCCCGGCTGCAGCCCCTGGCGCCGGGCGAGACGACCAACCCAGTGCTGCAGTTTCTGCAGGAACGGAAACAGGCCTTCTGGGCGGATCAGGCGCGGCGGTCTTACCAGAACCACGTGGTGGGCGCCCTGCGCTACTTCGATCCCGACGGCGTGGCGCCCGCCTGGTCCACCCTGGTGAGCGACGGCAAGGCCTTCGACTTCGTCCAGGAACAGATCGCCGCCCGCATCGCCAGGCTCTACCAGGGCTGGCTGGCCCTGCGCACCGCCGGCGAGCGGTTCGGGTTCACGCCGCTGGACGCCCCGGCCACCTTCGCCACCCTCTACCGCCTCATCAATCGCCGGGCGGCGCCGGCCTATCGGCCCGACCTGTCCCTCAACGCCCAGCTGGCCCAGTCTGGTTTTCTGTTCACCAAAGAGGATCACCTGCATCTCAACGACCGGGAATATGCCGCCGTCATCGGCCTCAAGTATCCGCCGGCCGGCACGGTGGCCCTGTACCTGCGCCGGTTTTACGAGCTGGATTTCCCCTTCGTGCTGACCCAGTCCCTGGGCTTTCCCGACAAGAGGAAACTGTGGAAGAAGATGGACTTTTACAAGAACATCGCCCACAGCCTGGCCGCGGTGGACAAAACCTCGGGTCTCTATGTCGGCGAGGTGGCCGATTTCCAGCGCCGGGTGGAGTCCGACAAGGAGCTGCCCGTCTGGTGGAGCTGCGCCCTGGCGGTCTACGCCCCGTCCCCCGACGTCCTGCGGGAGCGGGTGATGAAGGTGCAGAACCTGTTCCGCGAAATCGGCGCCGCCGGGCTGCCCGAGAACACCAACTTTCGCAACGGCTACTTCGCCATGTTCCCCGGTCATGAACGATTCTACCTGCGGCGGAGCCTCATCACTTCGGCCAACGCCGGCGACCTGCTGTCGGCCTACACGCTGTACGGCGGCGACCCGGCGCCCCTCGAGTACTTCCAGGACCGCCTGCAGGGCGTCTTCTCTTTCCACCCCTTCACCCCCCGCGAAAAGGCCCACCATCTGTGCATCACCGGGCCCACCGGGTCGGGCAAGTCGTTCTTCGTGAACAAGCTCCTCATGTCCGCCCTGGTGACGCGCCCGGTGATGTACGTCATCGACCTCAAGCGCAGCTTCGCCGAGTTCTTCGATTTTCTGCGCGACGAGATGCCGGACGAGACCGCCGTGTGGCAGGTGGCGCGGGACCGGGTGGACTGCCGCTTCAATCCCTTCCTGCTGGCCGATCTGGAGGCGCCGGTGCCCGAGGCCCAGCTCGCCTTCTGCCTGGGGTTGCTCAAGGTCATGATCGGCCGGGAGCTGGACGCCCACACCGAATGGAGCGTCCGCCAGGGGCTGGCCCTCTTCTTCGAGAAATACCGGGTGCTGCTGCGCCACCGCGCCGACGGCCGGCCGGTGCCGCCCCTGTCGCTGCTGGCCAACACGCTGGAGCGGAAGGTGGCCCGCGGCGGCATCGCCGATGCCGTCCGCCTCTGGACGGTGGGCCGCAAGGGGGCCATCTTCGACTCGGGGCGCGACACCCTGCGCCTGGCCCGCTACTGCTATTTCGACCTGGCCGACTGGGAGTCGGACGAGGCCCTGATGACGGCCCTGGTCTACGCCATCTTCGCCAAGATCCACGGCGACATCACCGCCGAGGCGCACCGGGCCGTGCCCAAGTACCTGTTCTGCGACGAGGCCCACCTCTATCTGCGCCGCAGTCCGGAGATGGCCGCCTGGCTGGAGCTGCTCTGCCGGACGGGGCGCCACCACCACCTGCTGGTGGGCATCGTCACCCAGTCCATCAAGGACCTGGTGGGCGAGGAGAATCCCTGGTCCAAGGGGATCGTGGAGAACATCCGCCAGGCCTTCTTCTTCAACGGCCAGAAGGGGATCGACGACGCCTTCCGCGTGTTCCAGATGTCCGACTATCACCGCCAGCAGTACTATCGCCTGCGCCCCGAGCACCACGAGTTCCTCTACTGGTCCAGCGGCGGCCTGCGCCGCATCCTGCGCCCGGTGACGGACGCCGCCACCTACTGGCTGGCCACCACCGATCCGCAGGAGCGTGATTTGCGCCGGCGGGTCCGGGAACGCTGCGGCGGCGACGTGCGGCGGACGGTGGAAACCTGCGTGCGGGAGACAGCCGGCGCCACCAGCCGGGCGGAACGGCTCCAGGCCCTGGCGGCCTGGCTGGACCGCCAGGCAGCAACGGCGCAGTCTACGGAGAATGAACCCATATACGCTACGGAGGGGTTATGAAACGAGCGATCTGCCTTTTCCTCTGCCTGGGACTGGCGGCCGGATCCGCCGCGGCCTTCGTGTTCCACGATCCGGGCGCCTATGCCCAGCGCGCGGCCCAGATCCTGCAGCACATGAACAAGTGGCAGGACCAGCTGGGCAAGATGAACGACCAGATCCAGCGCTTCCGGGAGTACCAGCGCACCTTCGACCGCTATTACCGCACCATCAACTCCATCTACCGCCGCATCTCCCACGCCTCGTTCAGCAACCTGCTCACCACATCCCAGGGCGTCTACCGCGACGCCCAGCGCCTGGCCGACCTCCTGCCGGGGCCCGAAAATTACACCTTCCTGCAGAGCGTGGACTACCTGCTGGCCAATCCCCTCTACGAGGAGAACGAGGATTACCGCCGCTACGTGGACGACCTGGTCACCCGCCACCAGGGGCTGCTGGCCGAGCTGGACCGCCTGCAGGTCCAGCTGGAGTCCATCCGCGCCGTCCAGCACGACCGGCTGGCGACCTTCGACGTCTACGAGCAGGCCAACGCCGCCATCTCGGCCGGCACGGGCGAGGCGGCCGTCACCGAGCAGATGGCCCTCCTGAACGCCATCGCCCTGGAACAGGTCCGCCAGAACCACGAGATCGCCTCCATGCTGCGCCTGATGCTGGAACAGCGCCTGACCCTGGAGCGCGAGGCGGTGAACCACGTCAACCGCCAGGGCGAACTGAACCGCGAACGGCCGGCCAACCTCACCCAGATCCAGCAGCTGGTGGGCGCCGGCGGCAATTAGGGAACGAGTCATGCCGGAAAACACCTTCGCCCTGGACACCCTCATCCAGATCATCTGGACGGCCCTCCACGGCGGCCACGGCGATTACGACATCGCCGGCGCCTTTCACGTGCTGGGCAACGGCCTGTGGCAGATCATGTGCGTCTGGGCCTTCGCCAACGAGGCCATGGACATGGCCGCCGGCAAGGGGACCAACCTGCCCAAG
>JAFGRT010000157.1 GCA_016935015.1 Acidobacteriota bacterium
ATTCCCCCCGACTATCGTTCTACTTCCAACGGCTCCGCGGCCAGCGATTATCCTTACACCCTGTTGAGCGGCGGGGACATCCTGCCGGACTTGTGGATTGGTCGTCTCATCGGCGCCACGCAGGCCGAGATCGCTTACCAGGCCGACAAAATCATCCATTATGAAAGCTGCCCCGACACCGGGGCTGCCGCGAACTGGTACTCCAGGTGCGCCGGTATCGCCAGCAATGAAGGGAGTGGGCCATCGGACGAGGAATACATCACCTCCATCACCGACTCACTCCTGGCCAACACCTACACCTGGCGCGACCACTGGTTCCAGGGCGACAACACGGCCACCGCCGCCAACATCAACGCCGGGCTGAACGACGGCCGCACCTGGCTGACTTATATCGGCCACGGCTCGGGCACATCCTGGGGAAGCACCAACACCTACTACGGGCTTGACACCATCAGCCAGCTCGCCAACGGCTACCGGCTGCCCATCCTCGTGGATGTGGCCTGTATGAACGGCCAGTTCGACGGCAGCGGCGAATGCTTCGGCGAGCGCTGGATGCGGGCCGATCCGGCCCTGGTGACACCCAAGGGCGCGGTGGGCTATCTGGGCGGCTCGGTGAGTATCTCTTGGGATCCGCCGGCCATCATGGCCCAGGGGATCGCCCGGCATCACTTCGAGGATCCGGTATACACGTTTGGCGGTTCCTACTGGGCCGGGCAACTGCACCTGCTGGCCGAAAATGGCTCGGGTTCCGACACGGTGGACAATTTCGAATGGTTTATCCTCTTCGGCGACCCATCGCTGCTGTGGCGAACCGCCGCCCCGGCCGTGCCGTACGTCCAGGCACCGCCGGTGATGGTCCTGGGGCAATCGGAACTGGCGGTCAGCGTGTCGGATGCCGGGGGATCACCCATTCCTGGCGCGAGGGTCACGGCGTTTTCTTCCGCCGAAACCGCGGTCCAGTCCTTCGGTCTTTCGGATGCCGCCGGTGGAGTGGATCTGGCATTTCCCGATGTGCCCACCATTCCCGGCGATCTATGCATCACTGTCACCGGCTACAACCTGGCGCCATACCAGACAACCATCCCCATCATCCAGGGGGAACCGTGCGCTCCGCCCACCGATTTCTCCGTCAGCAACTGGGCCGACAACGACGTATTTCTGAGCTGGACACCATCCCCCCATTCGCTGGACGGCTACAAGATCTATCGGTCTGTCACCGGCTGTGAAGGCACGTTCCATTTGCTGGTGGAAGTGCCGCTGGGCAGCGGGTACCACGACCGGTCCGTCAGCGGCGGCATGGCCTACGGGTACAAGATAAAAACCGTTTGCCAGTATGACGGCGTGGACTTCACGGAATGTCTTTCCATTACGGCCGTGGGGGCATGTCGCCTGGAGCCCGCATTCGGGGGGATCACCGCCGTATCGGCCCCCACCGCCGAAAACTGCCGCCTGGAGCTGGCCTGGAGCGAGGCGCAGTCCGCCTGTCCGACCTTTCCGGAGATCACCTATCGCGTTTATCGTTCCCTTGCCGCCGACGGTGTGCAATCCCTGATCGCCTATGGCATCAGCGGCACCACCTATACCGACACCAAGGTTCAGAGTGACACCCGCTATTTTTATACGGTGCGGGCTGTGGACTCCGGAGGGAATGAAGATCACAACACCGTTCAACTTTCCGGCGTCCCATCCGGGCCACCGGGCCTATTCTACGAAGATGACATGGAAAGCGGCGCCAATGGCTGGACATCCGCCGCCGTTTACGGCACCGACGACTGGCGCCAGGTGGATTCCGTTGCCCTCAGCCCCAGCCATTCATGGTTCAGCGCCGCTTCGGGCTCCCTCAAGGACGTGCGCCTCATGATGCCGCCCGTCTGGCTGGGCGCCGGGGCGGAGATGGCGTTCTGGCACCGCTATTACATGGAAGACCGCCAGGACGGGTGTGTTCTCGAAATCTCCACCGACGGCGGCACCACTTATTCCGATTTGGGCGGACATATCCTCAGCGGGGGATACAATGCCACCATGAGCTCGAGCGGCATGAATCCCATCGGCGGCCAACCGGCCTGGACCGGGATGTCCGCCAACTGGACGGCGGGGGAATGGACCGAAGTCCGGGTGGATCTATCCGCCTTTGCCGAGACGGAGGTCATCATCCGCTTCCGCCTTTGCTGCAACCAGAACACCAACGACAAGGTCGGCTGGTACATCGACGACGTGTCCCTGTCCCGATATCTGTCCTGCAATGGCGACAGCTTGCTGATGGGTGATCTCAACCAGGACGGTCTGTGCGACGCCTCGGATTTGTCGATCCTGGCAGACTATCTATCCGGCAGCAAGCAACAGGGGTACGTCGATTTCCTGGCCCCCCTGGAAGCAGCCGATCTCAGGTGTGACGGCATCATCGATGCCGCTGATCTCGCGGCTCTGCTGCGGGAGATCCATTGACGGAGGCGTTCCGGTCACCGATTAATCCCCAATGATTCTGATCAGGAGGTATGGAGCATGCCCGGTTGTCATGACATGAAGAAAGCTGAGATTTATGTGTGCCCTTCCTGCGGCCTGGAGCTGGAAGTCAAGGCGGAATGCCGCAACGCGGCAAAACCGGCCGCCGACTGCGGCTGCCATGACCATGAAGAGGAATGCCGCCTGACCTGTTGCGGCGTCGATCTGATCAAGAAATAATTCGCCCCGACATCGTACATTCCTGATTTTCTTTGCCGTGCCTTCACGCCGGCGGCAGCGGCCCCGGCATCCTGCCGGCCGATGGTTGCACGCACCCACAGGAAGATCCCCTCATCAATCATCACGTTCCTGTCTTTAGGGGATGATTTTGGAAAACGGATACGGTACAATGCGAGCATATTTTTACCGCCCACCAGACATTTCAGACGGCGGACAGGAGCAAACAGCGGATGGCAGTTCGTCGGGTTGCAGTCACCGGTCTAGGCGCCGTAACCCCCATCGGGATCGGCGCGACCAATTTTTGGCAGGCTCTGCAGGCCGGCCGGAATGGCGTCGACCGGATCACCCATTTTGATCCATCGTCCTTCCCCTCCAAAATGGCGGCGGAAGTTCGTGATTTCCATCCGGAAGAGTGGATCGACAAAAAATCCGCCCGCCGGATGGATCGTTTTACCCATTTCGGTATCGCTGCATCGGTCATGGCCATGGAAGATGCCGGCCTGACCACTGCCGGCTTCGACGGCGAACGCGCCGGTGTGATCATCGGCTCGGGCATCGGCGGAGCCCTGACCATCGAGGAAGGCGCCCGGGTGCTCTTCAATGAAGGCCCGACGGCGTTGAATCCGTTTTTTGTCACCAAACTGCTCATCAACATGACCGCCTGCCTGGTCTCCATCCGCTTCGGACTGCAGGGGCATATCTCCGCCCCGTCCATGGCCTGCTCAACGGGCGCCAACGCCATTGGCGACGCCTTCCGGATCATCCAGCGGGGCGAAGCCGATATCATTCTGGCCGGGAGTGCCGAGGCATGCATTACGCCCCTGGCCTACGGCGGATTCTGCACCAACCGCTCCATGTCACGCCGCAACGACGACATGCTGCGGGCCAGCCGTCCGTTCGACCGAGACCGCGACGGCTTTGTCATGGGCGAAGGGGCCGGCATCGTCATCCTGGAAGAAATGGAGCATGCCCGCCGCCGCGGCGCCCGTATTTACGCCGAGATTACCGGGTACGGGAATACAGCCGACGCCTATCATTTCACCGCTCCCGACCCGGACGGCAAGGGCATGGCCCGGGTAATGAACCTGGCCCTGGCCGACGCCGGCATTGCCCCGGCCGATGTGGCCTATATCAACGCTCACGGCACGTCCACTCCCCTCAACGACAAAACCGAAAGCAGCGTGATTTCGAAAGTGTTCGGTGAGCATACCCCCCGGCTGAAGGTCAGTTCCATCAAGTCCATGATCGGTCATCTGATGGGCGCGGCCGGTGCCGCCGCCATGGTGGCCACCGTTCTGAGCGTTTTTTATGACGTGGTCCCGCCCACCATCAATCACCAGGAACCGGATCCGGAATGTACCCTGGACTACGTCAGTCATGAGGCGCAACCGTTGACGATCCGCTACGCGGCCTGCAACTCTTTCGGCT
Source organism: Acidobacteriota bacterium (assembly GCA_016935015.1). GTDB lineage: Bacteria > Acidobacteriota > JAAYUB01 > JAAYUB01 > JAAYUB01 > JAFGRT01. The sequence continues at coordinate 4,111 of JAFGRT010000157.1, forward strand.
TCGGCGGCGGCAACGCCTGCCTGGTGGTCAAGAAGTACACGGACGAATGACCATCCCCGATGAACCAACCATCCCGGCCCCCCTTCATCATGGATACCGGGCGGGGAGCGCTTTACGGCTATTTTGGAAGGGCTTCGGCTATCCTTTCCGGGCGGCTCGGTTCCTGTGGCGCCATCCCCGGCTGCTGATCCTCATGGTGATCCCGGCTGTTATCAACATGATCCTGCTGGCATTGGTCCTGGTGAGCGCTATTCTCTGGGCGCCGGACTTGACGTCCCTGGTCTGGGACCGGCCGGAGTTGCACTCTATCTGGGGCGGGATGCTGCTGGTGATGTGGGCGATTGTCACGATACTGCTCGGCTTTTTCCTCCTGACCCTGGGTTTCGTCGTCATCTATGCCCTGGCGGGTATCCTCGCCACCCCCTTTACCGGCTATCTGTCGGAAAAGGTAGAGGGAATTCACTTGGGTCCCCCGGCAGGGGAGTTTCAGTGGAAGGTTTTTCTGGGCGACATCTGGCTTTCCGTCAGCCACTCCCTGCTGAACCTCATTCTTTACTTGGCGCTGCTCTTGCCTTTGTTGCTGCTGAATCTGCTTCCGGTGGTGGGGAATGTCCTCTTCGTGGCCGGCAGCGGAATTCTGACCGTCTTCTTTCTGGCCCGTGACATGCTCGACGGACCCCTGTCTCGACGCCGGCTTGGTTTCCGTGCCAAGTTTCGTTATATCTGGCGGCATCGTGCCCTGATGGCCGGCCTGGGAGCGGCGTCGGCTCTGTTGCTCTGGATCCCGCTGCTGAACTTCCTCTGCCTGCCCGTGGCCATGACAGGCGGCACCCTGCTGTTCTGTCACCTGGAACAGGACAGTGACGGATGGCCATCGGGAAAGGGCACCACCGCACCCGGGAAAGCCCCGGCCGATTGATCTGACTTCCCACCCAATTGCAAAATCAGTGGTTTCCCGTTTTTCCGTGGTGGATGTCCGGGTGTCGATGATACTGCCCACAACGTGAAAACCATCCCCTCGACGACGGTACTGTGACCACGTTCCTCCGGTGTCCGGTTTGGAAAGAAGGACGTTCCTGGCACCCGGCAAGCAGGAACTCAGTAATCGGTTTTGCCTTGATATTGCAATTTTTTCAGGGAGAAGGTGGCGGTGATACGAAACTCCGCCGCCGCAGTACGGCGCAGCTCGCGGACATATTCGCGGGTCGGAGCAATTTCCACCATCGCTTTGCAGTTGACACTGGGGAAGCGGGGTCCGAGATCCAGCGCCAGTGGTTTTGTCTGGAAAACCAGCTGGTGATCCGCAACGGTCACGAGAGGTGTTCCGTTGGGTAAATTGCGGGGAAAGATAAATTTGGCGCCGCTGCCGTCAGGAGTAGGGGGCAGGTAGTCGAGAATGGGCACCTTGCCTCCCGAAGGAGTGGCCAGAAAGGTGTTCTGCTGCAACTCGGCCAGGGACAGACGCCTGAGCTGGTTCATGAATTCGGTGAGGACGCCGCTGCCTTGCGGCTCGGAACGGGCGATCCAGGCGATCACGATCTCATCATCGAAATTACGGGTGGCGAACTCCTGCCAGCGATCCAGGCGCCGCTCATCTCCGGCGGCAGCCACTACCGCCACTGCCTGCCGGATGGGATGAGACGAAAACAACTGGACATATACCTCGAGGCGTTCACCCGCCGGCTCACCAGAACCGGCCACATAGGGGGAAATCCAGGTGCAGCAACAACTCCAGGGCGAAGCGTAGAGAATCTCCTCGGCATCCTTCACACCCCATGCCCGGTAAGGCCGGTCCGGTGCGGCGGCCCACAGCCCGGCCGCGAGAAGAATCCCAACAACAATAACGAACAGACAGCGCATCGGCACCTCCTTACTATTTGACTCGGTGACCGGGGACGGAGTTCACCCATGCCGCTTATTCTTACGAAGCATATTCAGCTTTATACTCACGGAGATTAGACGCCGGCCCCAAGGCATCCGGTGACGGGTCTCAGACCGGGCCCATGTGAAGCACGCGCGTGCGACCGGCCAGATCCGGAAAGAACTCCGTCGGGCAAGACGCGCCTCGGACCAGTTCCGCCAGCATCGTTCCCTGTTCCGCGCCGCATTCCATGAGCAGGTGCCCCCCCGGGGCGAGGAGTGTCAGGGTGGGCAACAGCCACTGCCGAAAGAATGCCAAACCATCGGGTCCGGCCAGCAGGGCGCCGACGGGCTCGAATTGGCGGATTTCAGGGTCCAGGTTGGGAAAGTCTTTGGTGGATATATACGGCGGGTTGCTGACTACCAGATGGAAGTATCCCCGGGCGCTTTCCGAGAACATGGCGGTCCCGTCGCCCGCCGCCAGGTGGAACCGGTCATGCAGCCGCAGCCGCACCGCATTGGCGTGGGCCACCGCCAGCGCGGCCGGCGAAATGTCCGTCGCCATGACCACGGCCGTGGGGTGTTCCCGCAATATACTCAACCCGATACAGCCGCTGCCCGTGGCCAGATCCAGCACGCGGGGCGTCTCGCGAGTCGCCAGAGAACCGGCACCGTACTCCACCAGCAGCTCTGTTTCCGGCCGGGGAATGAGCACCGCCGGTGTGACCAGAAAACGGTCCTTCCAGAATTCTTTATAGCCGAGGATATACTGCAGCGGTTCCCCGCCGCGACGTCGCCGCACATATGCCAGCAGGCGCCGCCGCTCGGCTGCACCGACGGGGTGCCGGGGATGCGACACCAGGAAGGCCGGCCCTTGGCCGAGCAGGTGACGCAGGAGCAATTCCGCGTCCCGCCGCGCCGTGCCCACTCCGGCCCGCTGCAACAGGTCCACGGTTTCTTCAAGGACCGCTTGGATCGTCCACTCGCTCATACCGCCAGCCCTCGCCGGTTTCAACCAACCGGCTCCTTTCGCCGCTTCATACCCACAGCAAAGCCGTCATGCCCGCCAGCCAGTAGACGGCGTGCAGTACCATGGCCGCCGCCAAAACGATCGAGCCGTCACACAACCAGCGAACCGACGGTCGCCACCACAGGCGCGCCAGATACGGGATGGCCAGGATATGCAACGGAAACCAGAGCAAAATCAGCGGGTTGCTCTCCAGTGCTCGCGACAGATCGCCTTGATAGGCCAGGACGAAAGCGGTGGTCAGGCCACAACTGGGGCAGCGGTCGATGGACAGGATCTGTCGGAAAAGACAGGGGGGAAGGCCCAATTGTTCATGGGTGCCGTGACCGTCCGGTGCCGGCTGAAGCAACCGGAACGTCACGATGGCGACCGCCACCATCAACAAACCCGCCGCGGCCAGCCGGCGTATCCAGCGCAGATCCGGATCCGCTGCCCACCGGCGTGAAGGCATTTTGCTGGACGACAGGCCCCGCATGATCATCTCCCGATTCCGGCGTAGTACGTCCCGGACCGTTTAGCCCAGCCGTCCCATTTCCGCCAGGAAGCTGATGCCGAAGACCAGCAGCATGATGAAGAGTCCCACGACAAAGAGCGTCAGACCCACGATGCCGAGGATGAGGCCGATTTTCCCCAGTGACAAACTGTCGGGCCGATGGAGGGCCGGATCGTAGTGTTTCCGCCCCATCACCCCGAGCACAACCGCCGTGATGGCCAGGCCGAAACTCACCAGGGCGAACAACCCGCAGCAAAATCCCATCAACAGCAGCAGCAGGGACGCAATTCCCGAAATAAACGACGTGATACACAGTGGTTGAAACGGTTTTCGGGCGGCGGGATCGGGCGAATACGGGGCGAATGGATCACGGGGAGGTGGTGGGACGAAAGAAGGGTCGGCCGGGAACCGATAGCCACAGTGAATACAAAAAGCGGCCTTGTCGGGAACCCCCTGCCCGCACTTGGGACAATTCACAACGCCTCCTGACGGTTGTATATGGCTAAAGGACCGCCGGAGCTGTTTCCGGCATGCTGTAAAGTTCCATGTCAGGCCAGGGTGCTGGCTTCCTTCAGTTTTTCAGCCTGAAAATAGGCCACCAGTGCGTTGATGATCTCATCGAGCGCCCCTTCCAGCACGATGTCCAGTTTATGCAGGGTTAGGCCGATGCGGTGATCCGTGACCCTGTTCTGTGGAAAATTGTACGTTCGGATTTTTTCGCTGCGATCCCCACTGCCCACCATGGTTCGCCGGTTCTGGGCGATCTCCTGCCGCTGTTTTTCCTCTTCCAGGGCCAGCAGACGGGAGCGAAGCACCTTCATGGCGCGGGCCCGGTTCTTGATCTGGCTTTTTTCATCCTGGCAGGTGACCACCAGCCCGGTGGGGATGTGGGTGATGCGCACGGCGGAATAGGTGGTGTTTACTGATTGTCCACCGGGTCCGGAGGAGCAGTAGGTGTCGATGCGCAAATCCTTCGCTTCCACGGCGATGTCCACTTCATCGGCCTCGGGCAATACTGCCACCGTAACCGCTGAAGTATGGATCCGCCCGCTGGATTCCGTCTCCGGTACCCGTTGCACGCGGTGCACGCCGCTCTCGTATTTGAGGCGGCTGAAGGCACCCCGGCCGACGATATTGGCGATGATCTCCTTGAATCCGCCCACTCCGGTCGGATGGGAGGAAAGGATGGATATCTGCATGCCCTCGCGTTCCGCAAAGCGGGAATACATCCGGAAAAGGTCCGCCGCGAACAACGTGGCCTCGTCACCGCCGGTGCCGGCCCTGATCTCGAGGATGACATCCTTTTCGTCGTTGGGATCGCGAGGCAACAGCAGCACTTTCAGATCTTCCTCACAGTTCGCGATCTTTTCTTCGAGATCCTCCAGCTCCGACTGGACCAGGCTTCTCATCTCGTCGTCCAATTTTTCCTGGGCCATCGCCCGCGTATCGCGCAACTGAGCCAGCAACTCCTTGTATTCACGGTATTTTTCCACCACTTCTTCGATGGCCCGCAACGCGCGCATGTGCTTCTGGTATTCTTGGTGATCGGCCACCACGCTGGGATCAGCCAGCGTCTGCTGGATAGCCATGTATTTATTTTCAATTTCATCGAGTTTCTTGAACATGCTTCCACCATCGACCCTGAATCAGGCCGCCTCTACCGCCACTGCGTTCTTCTTGACTTGCTCTTCGATGCTGAGCGCTTCCTGCAAGGCGCGAAGGGAAACCTCAAGCATATCGTCGCTGGGTGGCTGGGTGGTGATCTTCTGCATCAGCAAGCCCGGTTGCATAATAAATTTACAGACGGCGTTGCGGGGAAATTTCGCCGACAGGCGGATCAGCTCGTAGGATATGCCGGCGATAAGCGGCAGCAGGAAAACCCTGGATACGACTTTCAGCACCCACCAGTCGAATTTGAACAGGGTGAACACGATGATGCTCACCACCAGAACGAACATGAGGAAACTGGTGCCGCATCGGGGGTGTAGAGTGGTGTATTTGGCGGCGTTTTCCACGCTGAACGTTTCTTTGGCTTCCCACATGTGCACCACCTTGTGCTCCGCGCCGTGATATTGAAACACCCGCCGGATGTCTTTCATTAGCGAGATGGCCAGGATGTAGCCGATAAAAATGATCACCCGGATGGCACCATCGATGAGATTGAACACCAGCCAGTTTTCGTCCACGCTGGATCCGCCGGACGATGCCGGGTAGAGCGCGCCGACGATAATTCCGCTGAGCCAGTAGGGCACGAAGACGAACAAAGCCAGACCGCCGGCCAGGGAAAACAGCAACGAAGCCACCAGCGCCAACCGGTTGCTTGTGGATGTATCCTTCTTCTTTTCTTTGTTTTTCCCGTCGGTGGATTCTTCCTCTTTCCTGGCTTCGGCTTCCATGGCCACTTCCGCTGAAAAATTCAGGCTGCGGATGCCCAGGATCAGTGATTGGACCAGGATGGCGGTGCCCCGAATCAGGGGCAGCTTCAGCAGTGGGTACAGATCGATCCAGCGGGGCACCATCTCCTTGCGGACGACGATTTCGCCGTCCTCTTGACGAACGGCCACCGCCACGGCGTTGGGTGTCCGCATCATGACACCCTCCAGAACGGCCTGGCCGCCCACCAGAATGTCGGCATCCATTTTTTCCTTTGAACTCATTTCATCTCCGGTGTCGGGAATATCGCCCGCGGGGCGTCCAATTCCTTAGATGATAAACACAAAAAAGGGTTGCCCGGGAAGATCGGCCGGACAACCCTGCGTTATTTTTCAACCACTCGGCTACTTTGAATCGGCGGATTCCTTGTTTTGCCGGCGATAACGCCGCTCGAATTTTTCCACCATCCCGGCGGTATCCACCAGTTTCTGTTTGCCGGTAAAGAAGGGATGACAATTGGAGCAGATTTCCAACTTGATGTCCTTTTTGGTGGACCGCGTTTCAAACGTATTGCCACAGGCGCAGGTTACCGTTGCCTTTTCATATTTGGGATGAATGTCTTTCTTCATGATATCCGGACTCCTTCGCAAAATAGACACGGTCACACGGTCCGTGCAAACGCCACTATATACATGATCGGAACCAAAATTGCAAGATTTTTTAGAAGAAATCAGCCGGTGAGTTTCTGACGATCCAAAAATTCGTACAATTTCATCACCTTGAAATTTTCCAGGCGGTTGTCATAAATCAGCGTGGGCAAATTCGGATTGTTGCGATCCACGTAATAGCAGAGTTGCTGCCCGTCGCCCACGGCATCAGCGATGCCGTTCTCGGACGGATCCAGAAACAGGGCCTTCACGCCGAAGCCGCGCAAATACAGGTTGGCGGCCTGCATTGTCTCCGTCATGGTGCCGCCCTGCTTCCATTTTTCCAGGGCCTCGCGCACGGCCGACGCCTTGGCTGGAATAATCCTGAGCTGATTCTGCAATCGTCTGGCGGTAGGAATGTTGACGTTCCTCACTGAATTTCCTCCCAAACGAGTCGATTCTGTTGGCCAACATTTCGCTGGTATACACTGCTTAAATTGTGCGTATGGTTACGTCCGGAGCCGGGTAAATAGTTACATAAAGAACGACGGCACGATTATTGTACTATACCAAAATACTATCCGAATCGACAGCAAAAAAACCAAAGCGGCCAGGAATGCGTACCAAATAGATTATGACGAAAATTTCAGAGGAGGAAGCATTGTGTCCCGAATATTCAAATTGATTGGATTATCCCTGATTCTGGCCCTGGGTAGCGGCCTGGCCGCCGGCAGCGACACCGCCGCAACCCTGCAGCCGTATCTGGATGCCTTGCAGATTCATGGCTGCCGCCCGGTGGACTTCGTAAACAATATGTTGACAACAAACCATCTGGTGATTTTCGATGATGGACTCCATACCGCCCGTGAACCCTTCGAGTTTTACCAGGAATTGATCCGCGATGCCGATTTCCAGTTACGGGTACGGTATATCTTCCTGGAAGCCGTCTCCATGCGCCACCAGCCCTGCCTGGACGCGTTTCTGGCGTCGGCGGACGGCAATCCGGCGGCTCTTTTCCCTGCCTTTCAGGATGATTTCAGCGGCAAGGGTTGGCCGCTGAAGAGCTATTTCGACCTGCTGCGCACCGTATGGGAGGTGAACCGGACGTTACCTGAGGACCAACGCTTTCGGGTGGTGGGTGTCAGCAATCCGATCTACTGGTGCGGTATCCGGACCGCCCGTGATCTGGAGCTGTTCCGGCGGTCACTGGCCAGCTTCGATTACAGCATGTACCGGCAGATCCTTCTTCACCTGGAGAATTTCGCCGGTGACTGCAAGGGGATCTTCCTGACGAACACCCGGCACGCCTATACGGGTATCCGGCATCGCGACGGCGAATTTTTCTGGAACTGCGGCACTTTCTTCCGGCAGTGGCATCCGGGCCGAACCTGTTCCGTCCGTATCCACAACGCCATGTTGTATATCGAGCGGCCGCGTGAACCGGAGACCGATACTCCCCAAACCACCGCCGGCATGGAACGGATGGTCTACCGTTGGGAGCGCATGGAGAACGGGCGATGGGATGCCGCCTTCCGCACCCTCGGCAACCGGCCCGTGGCCCTGCCGCTGACCGGCACCGTGTTTGGCCGGGCCCCTTATGTGGGCAACCATATGCTCACCGCCGCACCCGGCCAGACCATGGCCGATGCCTATGACGCCCTGATCTTCCTGGCGCCGCTGGAACACCTTCACCAGACCGCCTTTGTGGATTTTATTTACACCCCAGCGTTCAAACAGGAGTTGCAGCGCCGCTACCGGATTCTGTACACCCCGGCCCAACTGCAGGAGCGGATTCGTGACAAGGGCGTCGACTCCCTGGCCGAACTGATCGAGGCGGAATGCCGGCCCCGTCCCGCTGTCCTGTCTCCCCAGTCCCAGGCCGTGGGTCCGGCCGACGCCTGGCGCCAGACCCCTGGGGAGAATCAGGCCCGACCAAAACCGCCTTGCCCTGACCGGCCAAATTCGGTACAATAGAAATGTAATTCGATAATGTGTTCCAGAGTAATGGATTACGTTGCTCGGATGCATGCGTGAGGAGGCATGATGCAACAAGTCCAAGAGCTTGATGACATTGCCATTAATGTAAAGTCACACAAACTCCTGAAGCAGCTTCTCAAAGAGAATCCCAAACTGGAAGAGATCATGCGCGTCAGCCGTAACGAAACCGAAGCGCTGATCGGCGTCCGGGACTGGGTGATGGAGGAGCTGGCCAACAACCAGGAAGCGCGGGATGTCTATTCCGGCCGGCGGGCCAGCCGCCAGGCATTCGAGCGTCTGACCTGGCGCGACATCGCCGCCATCCGGATCCTGGATTACATCGACAACGCCGGTCGCCGGTTCCCCGATCTGAATCTGCGCGGGGAAATTGCCCTGAGCAATCCCATCAAGCTGATTTGGCTGGCCGTCACCCATGGGACTGGTGGCGCCAAGCCCTATTTCTTCAAAGATATGCTTCAATTGTTTCGTCAGTTTTCCGGCCAGAGTGAGCGGCGGATCCCCACCCGGGAGGATGTGGAACGGTGGATGGCCCGCTGGCCCAGTGGTCTGGATCCGCGCATCGTCAAGTTGCGGGAGGAGAACCGCGACCGGATTCTCAACATCCTGATCCGCAAAATTGACGAAGGGGAGATCCGGAGTTCACGATACACGTTCGAACCGGCCCTGTCTTACGAGCAGAAATTTCTACGCGCCCTGGGCTGGTGGAAGGACAGCGGCTTTCATCTCCGGTTCGCCATTCGGTCACCGGATTTGCTCAATGAAATGCTGGGCAACTCGCTGGACCCCGATACCATGAAGATCCTCTATGACGCCGAACAGGCCGGTATCCCGTTTTTTGTGAATCCCTACTACCTGTCCCTGCTGCATGTACGGGTCCCCTATTTCGCCATCGGCGCCGATCTGGCCATTCGTCACTACGTAGTCTATAGCCGCCAGCTGGTGGAGGAGTTCGGCCACATCGTCGCCTGGGAGCGCGAAGACGAGGTGCAGCCGGGCAAACCGAACGCGGCCGGATGGATTCTGCCGACCGAGCACAATATCCACCGGCGCTATCCGGAGGTGGCCATCCTCATTCCTGATACCCTGGGGCGCGCCTGCGGCGGACTGTGTGCCTCCTGTCAGCGCATGTACGAGTTCCAGCGGGGCAACCTGAATTTCGACCTGGACAAGCTGAAACCCATGGAGTCATGGGAGGAGAAATTGAATCGACTCATGGCGTACTGGGAGGAAGATACCCAGTTGCGCGACATCCTCATCACCGGCGGCGATGCCCTGATGAGCACCGATCAGTCGCTGAAACGCATCCTGGACGCCTTGTACGAAATGGCTGCGCGGAAAAAAAAGCGCAATGAATCACGACCGGACGGTGCCAAAATGGCGGAAATCGTCCGAGTGCGGCTGGGGACCCGGCTGCCGGCCTACCTGCCTCAACGTATCACCCCCGACCTGGCAAAGATCCTGGCCGATTTCAAGTCCCGGGCGACGGAAATCGGCATTCGCCAGTTCATCATCCAGACCCATTTCGAATCCCCCATGGAAATTACACCGGAAGCCCGCACCGCCGTCGGCCGCCTGTTGGAAGCCGGCTGGATGGTCACCAACCAGCTGGTGTTCACCGTGGCCGCGTCACGGAGAGGTCACACGGCGAAACTACGCCAGGTAATGAACGAAATCGGCGTGTTGCCGTATTACACCTTCACTGTCAAGGGCTACATGGAAAATAATTTCAACTTCGCGCCCAATGCCCGGGCCGTCCAGGAGCAGATGGAGGAAAAAAACTACGGCACCGTCCCTGAAAAACACTACCCGGCCTTGCGACACTTCCCCGAAGCGGCCGAAAAAATGGTGCATAGCATTCGACAGCTTCAAGAAAAGGCTGAGCTTCCCTTTCTGGCCACCGATCGCAATGTGCTGAACCTGCCGGGTGTGGGGAAAAGCCTGACTTTCCGGGTGGTGGGCATCACCCGCTACGGACGCCGGGTTCTGGAATTCGATCACGACGCCACCCGTCGCCACAGTCCCATCATTGACAAGACAGGCAAGATGGTGGTCATTGAATCGAAATCCATCAGCGAATATCTTCAGCAGCTGGAGGAAATCGGCGAAGATCCCGAGGAATATGAAGGTCTGTACGGTTATTCCATCGGTGAGACTGAGCCACGGATACCCATCTATGAATATCCGGATTACGATTTCCACGTGACCGAAGAGTACTCGAATCTTAACATGGGTTGAACCGGTGGCTCACGGCCAGACCGGAAGGCAGGCAGCGGGGGCTCTAGCGCCCCCGTCGTGAGCAGGTAGGTCAGGTAATGGGTAGGCCTTTCAGGTGGCTGGTTGGTTCAGGGTGAGCGACAACCTATTTGGCTGTCTGCTTTCGTTGAGAGTTAACGTACATTTAATAATACGTAAGTTGGAAACGAAGGTTTCAAAAATTCGATGAAAATACTCAACATTTTTGCCTGGTGCGGCCTGCTGGTCACAACAGCCGGATTGGCCGGGACAACGGATCCATCGGCCATGGTGTACAACATCGGCCTCCGGGATTACGTCACTTTCCTGGAGCAGGCCGGGCTGTTTCGGGATGCCGTTCGTCAAGGGGATTTCGCGAAGGCTCGGCAGATCCGGGCGGAAATCATCCGGCGCTGCCCGGAGATCACATCCGGCTATGAAATGGGTCTGCTCATCGGGGCTCTCGAACCCGATGCGGAGTTGCTGGCGAGCAGTCTGCAGGACCTGACGGACAAATACCTGCTCTATCCGGATACCTATCAGACCATTGCCGATATTCCGGCGAAAATCGCCAACCCGGACCTGCATGAACAGGCTCGGGAACAAACCCGGGTCTTCTTCGCGCGACGGGCCGATTTCCTGCAGCGAAAACTGGCTCTGGGCCTGGACCGGGAAGCGTTGCATACGGAGCTTGTGTACCTGTATCTCGCGACCGATGACGAAGGCGGGGTTCTCCGGAACCTGCCGGCCCTGGGCATGAACGGCTACGGACTGATCCTTCGCCTGGACCAGCAGGAACGCTGGCGGAAAAACGACGCCTTTCATCGCCTGAAATCGGGGCTGGAAAAGGAGTGGCGCCACTGGGACGGTTCCACGGAGCAAAAGATGTACGGCCTGCTGCTGGCGGCCACGGAGCTCCGGCGTCTCAGTGCCGCGCTGGTGTACGCCGGACTGGACAACTGGCACACGCATCTGCGCGAACACCTCCCCCCGATCCTGAATGCCCGGAACCGTCTGGAATACTACGAAGCCCTGGCCGCCGCCATTCACCCCATCGGCGACAATCACACCTTCATCCGGTTTCCGGCGGATGTGGAGGCCGGTTTTGCCGACTGCGGACTTGAGCTCCAGCCCACCGATGGCCGGGTTCTGGTGCGCTCCGTGCAAACGAAAACCCTGGCCGGGGCCGTAACCGCCGGTGACGAAATCATCGCCGTGGCCGGTCTCGAACCGATGGAATTTATCACTCAGCACGGTCAGCGCTATCCGTTCGTACGGTACATGCATCACCAGCCGGCGCTCTACGCCCGCCATCAATGCGCCCGGCGATTACTGGTCGGGCCCCGGGGATCGCTGGTGGACGTCGGCTTGCGCCGTCCGGACGGATCACGATATGCCCTCCGCCTGTGCCGGGAACACGCACCACCCGACCGCACCGCCACCGTCCGCCACGATGACCCGCCCCTGCGCCTGACCCGGCCGCAAGATGGCATTCTGTGCTTCACCATCGACACATTTGCCACGGATAACGTCTACCGGATATTCCTGGCCAGCCTCACGGGCGTGGATACCGCCGCCGTCCGTGGGGTCATTTTCGATCTCCGCCGCAATCCGGGTGGCCATTCCGGGGAAGGCGACGCCATCTTCGCCCATTTTATCCGCCAGCCGACCTACAACTATTTGTATGATTTCGTCCCCGTTTTCATCCCCCACAAGGTCGCGCGGGGTCACGGCCATATCCGCCAGTACACCCGGGGGGAAGCGATACGACCGGCCGGCGAGAAACAGTTCGACTGCCCGGTGGTTCTGCTGGTTTCGCCCGATACCACATCGGCGGCGGAAGACTTCGTCTTTCTGTTTCAGTATTACCATCGGGGAAAAGTGGTGGGATCCGGCACCAGCGGCGCCACCGGTGAAGGACATGACGTCTATCTGCCCGGCGGCGGCAGCCTGCGGATCAATCTGAATGTAAACCTGTATTTTTTCGGGCGGGGCATCTTGCCCGATGAAACGGTACGTATCTCCCCGGCCGATCTGGCCGCCGGGCGGGATCCGCACCTGGAGCGGGCACTGGCCATCCTGGCCGTACCGCACTAGGCGGTTGTATCCGCACGCGGTACTCAACGCATGATCCTATCGGGTATCGCGAATCATTTATCAAGAGGTCAAGAAAAAACCTGGTTAGGGTCATATCCGGGATGACTCCTTTATGGAAGACCCCGGTCGGGCGGATGTGATTCTTCCCGGCTCTCGGCCGGAGCAGAAGGCAGAACGCCCGGGACCAGCTGCAACACGATGGTGTCGAAATAGTTCCCCGCATACGGCATGTGACGCAGGATCTCGCCGGCCGGATGGATTCTCTCTGGAATCGTAAGAAAATAATACGGTTTTTGGATGGCAGGCGATAACCGGCGACACGGTTGCTGCCGGATTCGTTCCAGTTCAAAAACCAATCGGAGCGGAGAAAAATATTCATCCACCACCAGCGGGTACTCCGTCGTGGCCGGCTGGGACAGTTCCACCGCGGCTTCCCGAAAGGGGAACATGGTCTTGGCCCGGTAATAGTACAGGCCGTGTTCATAAAACAGAAACAACACCAGACCGCCGACGGCGGCAAAATGGAGGACCGACAGCGGCGGCCATCGCCAGACGGCCAGGAATAGTGCCCCACCCAGTATGGACAAGGTTATCGCCGGCAGCAGGTCCTCCTGCTGGAACCAGAAGACCGCCCCGAAGGCGGCCAGGGAACCCAGCAGAGCCAGAACGATCTGCTGAATCCGTAACGGGATGATCCGCTGCCGGTCAAGGTGTGCCGCGCACCAGACGGCGAAAAACGGGAAAGCCGGCATCAGATAGCGGTCACGTGCCCCCGCCGCCAGCATGAACAGACCCAGTGCCAGAAAAAACATGAAGCGGCTGCTGCGATAAATGTCCGATTGAACGGCCGTCCGCCGGAATCCGAAGACCAGGGCCAGTGACCAGGGCGAGAGAACCAGGGTGATCTTGAGGGGATACCCGACGAGATGGCGCAGGCTGTCGATCGGGGCGAACGGTGCGCGTCCGGTGAACTCTTGTACATAGCCGGCCAGCAGGGACCCCACATCCGCCTTTTGGTCGTACAATGCCAGCCAGCTCAGCAGCGGTATCAGCGCCACCAACCCATGTACGAGCAGGCGGGCAGCATGACGGCGAAAATACCCGTGAGGTCCAAGGTGGAGCAGGATGATCCCTGGATAGAAAAAAAGAGGGGACAGGAACTTGGTGAGGATCCCGGCGCCCAGGCAGAGACCGGAGAGCACGATATGCAGCCAGCTTTCCGGGCGATGCATATACAGGACATAGGCGGCGAGGGTGCAGGCTGTCAGCAGCATGTCCGGTTCGGCTTTATTGGCGAATTCGCACAGCATCAAATAATTGGTGGATATGATCAACAGCGCCGGCCAAGCCAGGGTCGGCTCATGCCGGCGCAGGAAGAAAAACAGGAGGCTGCCCACCCCCAGAAAAGCCAGTACCGATATCAGCCGACTCGACCATTCCGTTATCCCGCCGAACAAACGGCCGACGGCAGCGATCAGCCAGTTGTGGAGCGGCGGTTTCTTCAGGTACGGTTCCCGGCATACCGTCGGGACAACCAGATCGCCCGTCAGGAGCATTTCCTGGGCGATCACCGCCCGGCGTGGTTCTTCATGAAAAAACGCCATTCGGGGTGTGTACAGCATGAGTTGAAGAGAGAGGAAGCCCAGGAGCAGCCATACCGGCCACGTGCGTTGACCGTCCGGCGGTGTTTCTGCGGCCTGATAAGTAGCTTCCATCGTGTGGCATCCGTCCGCGTCGTGATTGGATCAGCGGCTACTGCTCATTGTAAAACGCGGCTCCCTTCGAATCAACAGCGGCGATAACCGGCCTCTGGAGTGGGCGGTGCAGGTGATCCGGAAAGGTGTTCACTTCTGCCGGGTAAAAACAAAAAGGACCGGCCGGGCCGGTCCTTCGTATTGGTAGCGCTAGGGGGATTCGAACCCCCGTTACCGCCGTGAGAGGGCGGCGTCCTAAACCCCTAGACGATAGCGCCACATGTTCAAAGGGGCGGAACAACGTCCGCAAAGGTTAACGAATATATACGTTTCCGGGGCAGGTGTCAACTGTTTTGTTCAATCAAGAGCCGCCGGGAACGAATCCGCGGCCAGGAAATCAACCAGCCTGTTCAATCCGGAGAGGATTATGGTACACTGCGGATTCAAATCCGACGGAGGCGATCCATGGTGTCAGCCCGATTCGTCCGCGGTGTCGCTGTCTTGGCCGTCCTGCTCATGGCCGTCGCGTCACCCGCCGCCGACAAGGAATACCCCAAACTGAAGATCACCGTCCGCAACGGCGACCAGATCTCCGGCCGCCTCAGCCTGATCAACGGACGCGGCCTGGAGCTGATCCATGATTACCTGGGTCCGATCCGCCTGCCGCTGGAGGCCGTCAGCGAAATGCAGGCAGAATTGCCCGTCCTCATCGTGCTGGCGGACGGTACCCGCCTCATGACGACACTCACCCGGATCAGCAAAAATCTTTTCCATCTCAGCAGCGACAATTCCACTTTTTTACTGGAACGGGCTCGGGTGCAGTCCGTCCATAGCCGCTTTCCCGGCGCCGTCCGTGTACCAGCGGACCTCCGCCGGACCGCCCAAGATCTCGAAGGCTTGTCTGAATTCAAGATCAAGCACTGGGAAGCGGGCGTGAGCTTCGGTTATACCCTCAATCGCAGCACCACCTCCTCCGACGATCTCCACCTTCGCTTCCGCAACAAATACACTGCCAAGCGCCATGCCTTCGGCTTCGCCGGTCACATCTTTTACGGCATCAAGGATGAAACGCTCTCCCAAAAGGAGTTCTATGGGGCCGGCCGATATGACTATCAGCTGAAACAGAAATTTTACCTTTTCGGCCAGATCAGCGGCGAATACGACGCCGTGGAACGAATCGATCTCCGGCAGTCCTACAACGCCGGCCTGGGCTTCACCGCCTATGAACGACCGTCTCTCAAGATGAACTTCGACGCTGGTCTTGGCTACCTCAGTGAGCGCAACATGGACCAGACGGCAAACAGGGAAGGGAGTGCCCTGCTGGAGCAGCACCTGCAATGGAAACTGAACCATCGCATGACTCTGGCGCAGAATTTTTCCTTTATTCCCTACATCACCGGTTTGGCCCGAGCCCGGTTTCTGTTCGACCTCAATGTGAACACCGCCCTGACCAAACAGATGATTTTCACCTTCGGCATTCTGGACAAATACGATTCCCGTCCCCAGGAAGGGGTGCTGAAGAATGACTTCACGACCCTGGTTACCTTTGGATTTGTTTTTTGACGGTTCGCTGGCTCCGACGGATGGGGAACAGGAAGGTTTCACTCCGCTGGAGAGGTTGGCAAATCCCCTGCCAGCGACTGGAGCTGACGCTGAAAAGTGCGACGAACCCGGGTGAAGAAGGGCCAGTACGCGCCGCCGGCATAATCGGGGAACGTCCAGGGCAGGGTTTTCCAGTGTCGCCGCTGGTAGATCAGGGTCAGCTCGGCATAAATGCCCTGCCCGAGGTAGATGCGGTGGTAAAAGTTTTTGGTGCTGGCCAGGATCAGCTTGGCCAATTCCATGTACCCCGGATCGAGGTTTACCGGCCGGCTCACGCCCCGACCCGTCGTTGAGGCCAGGTCCCGCTCCAGAGCATTGGTGGCGCATTTGATGCGGGCCAGCTCCGCCGGAGACTGCAGGCCGACGAAGGAATAGATGCGCCGCACCAGATGCGCCCCCATGGCCGGCTGATAATAGCAGGTGTAGTCGAATTCCAGCGGACCGAATTCGTCATCGATGGGCCCCAGCAACTCCTGCAATCCAGCCCGAATTGCTGACGGAGTGACAGCGGGGGCGTGCAAAATCCCGCAGAAATACTTTACCGGTAGCGGTGTCCGGATACGGCCCATTTTGGCTCCTGTTTCCCTGTTCATTATGCCCGATTTTCCGGGGTCCCGCTACGGGAAAACGGAACTGCAGGCAGAAACAACAGCCGATCTCCTCCATGTCTGACGGGTGTCAGCCAGCCAACACCGGTTCCATGGAAAAATCCCTGTTTTCACAGTGCCCCAGATACGGTACAATCAGGGTACGAGAGTGGCGCTGCCGCGGCACAGTGCTGCCGGCCGTTCGCGAGAACCGGCCACCTGCAGTGCGGTTTACGCGATCATGTCCGACACCCGCCGCACCGCGCCGTGCGCCCAGGGAGAAACAGATGCGCGTGCTTATCGTGGAAGACGATCCCATCAGCCGGGAGTTGCTGAAGCGGATACTTTCCCCGTATGGTGATTGCACTCTTTGTGTCGACGGTCGGGAGGCCGTGGCTGCATTCCGCAATACCCTCGAAACAGGATCAAGATTCGACCTCGTGTGCCTGGATATCATGATGCCGGAAATGGACGGCCAGGAGGCACTCAAGGAGATTCGCCGCCTGGAGCGGGACAAGGGCATCGCCCGTTCCCAAGAGAGTGTCGTGATCATGACCACTGCCCTGGATACACCCAAGGATGTCATCGAAGCCTATTATCGCGGCGGATGCACATCCTATCTGGTCAAACCCATCAATCAGAGGAAATTACTGAACGTTATCCAGGAACTGGGCCTGCTGGCCAGTGAATGAGACAGCGGCGGCCGATCCCTGCATCACCCGGAAAAACATATGGTGCACCCACCACCTCCGGACAGACACCACGACTCATTCATCTTCGAAGTCAAAAATCTGCTGCGTGAGATGAATGACTCCCTCCATCGGTTGCGGGTCGAGCCGGAGAACCAGGACCTGCTGCGGCAGATCTGTCGCGCTTTCCGCACCATCACTGCCCTTGGCCGCATTCTCCATTATGAGGATCTGGCCCATTACGCCCGGGCATTCCGGCAGGTTATGGAGCGGGCGCTGTGCAAGGAAGTGACCATCACGCATGAACTGGTCACACTGTGTCAGGTTTCGTGCACTCTGTTCGATTTCCGGCTGACTGTCCCGGGTGCGGCTGACCTGCGCGGCAATAAATCCGCCCGTCACATCCTGGCAGAGATTGACGACTGGTCTTCCTGATTGCCGGCAGTCAGCCGGTTTCTCTCGCCGCGACGGACCCGGTCGGTGAGGGTCCGAAATCGAAGTTGACGAGCAACAGCTGCAGATCGGTGGAATCCGTATCCCCGTCCCCGTCCAGGTCGCCGCTGTCATTCCGCATAAAGGCGGACAAGAGAATTCCCAGATCCCCGGCGTTTACCGTGCCGTCGCCATCCAGATCTGGCGGACGGACCAGCGGCCGAACCTCGGCGGCACTCTCGGCCCGCAGGGGCTCTTCGAAATTGTGGAACAAAGAGAGCCGCAGGGTATACGGACCGGGCGTCAGCGCCGCCGTATCCCATTCACCCAGAATACCATACCTTACCTGGGACGAAGTCAGCGGTGTCACTGTCCGCCATGTTTCCGGAGAGGGATCTGTTCCGTACTCCAGGATGAAGCCCTGAAATTGCAAAGGGCTGGTGGGGCCCCGGATCAGCTGGGCGGTGCCATAAACCGGTATCTTCTCGCCCCGGACCGCGGATACCGGGTCCACCCGGGCGGCCATGATGGTGGCGGAATCCCAGGCACGCGGTTCACTCACGGTCTGGGAATTCACCAGGAGCATCACGGAAAGATCCGTGGCGTCCACCTGGTGACTCATCAGGGCGCTGTGGAAAGCGATGAGGGCCGCATTCCCTTTGCACGTCATCTGGGACAGGTTCGCCCCGAACACCAGGTAGAGCGTTCCGTCGTCGAAAGCACCCATATAACCTCCGCTGCCGTCACACAGACACTGTTCCACCCACGCCTCTCCCGTCCCCCCCACCAGAAACTCGCCGAAAACGCTGTCGTGGATCTCCACCCGGCTGTCTCCATAGCAGTAAAAATTCCAGGTCTGGATCCGGCTGTCGACAAAGCGGTAGGTGATATCGCCCCATTGCCATTCGGTGTCGGCATAATAGGCGTCGTTGGCGATACCGGCGATGGTGACTGCCGCCTCCCGTTCGAAATAGCTGCCCACCACTCGCAGCTCGGAGCTGTGCAAAACCGCATGCGATCCGCTACGGGCCATCAGGGACCACATGGTATTTTCACAGTCGATGAGATGGATGGAATAGGGGATGTTGGTCGCCCACGGCGTCTGGGGGTTCAGACGGAACTCGTCCACGATGCCCGGAGGCGGCAACTGCGTATCGATGACCGTGCCGTCGAAGAGGGTGAGCCAGAGCAGGACGGTCTCACTGCCGCTGATCCGGAGAGAACCGCGGCCGAAAGGCACGAACTCCCCCGCATTCCGGCAATCGGACAGCTCGGCGCTCCCTTCTTCATAGAAACCCCAGGTGGCGAAACCGTCCACTACTGTGACTCTTGTGAAGCGGGCGGCGGCGGATCCGGCGAGGCCGATGCTGAACGAATGGCCGTTGCCGTTGATGCGCACATCTACGAAATCGAACATGGCCGTACCACCCGCCACCAACGCGCATTGATAGGCAAAGGACTGGGTGAAGCGGATGGTCGCCTCCGTCGCCCGCAGCATGCCGTCGCCCAGCAGGCCGATTTCGCCGCTGACCACCAGCCTGGACCCGGGCGCCAGTTCGAGCTGCGCCTGGTTGAGCACATACACATTGCCGGCCACATACCGCTCGCCCGTCACCACGACGTGTTCGCCGGGATCATTCCAGCCGATCAGCCAGTCATCGGCCAGGGCAGCGCCCCTCGTCAGCAACAGCATGACCACTACGGCTCCCATACGCTTCATGTTGCACCCTCCCGGTTCGGTAATGGTCAACGATGGATAGGTGTATCTTAGCGGAACCCGCCCCGGGATGCAATGCCTCCGGCCGGCTGAATCCCACCGGCAGGAGTATCATCAGAAGTATATAGTTGATAAATTTTATCAACAAAAAATCAATCGGTATACTGCCAACTACCATACAAAAAAAGGAAAGGAAAATCTAATGGCACACACCAAACTGACATATCCCTACAAATTGCCGGAACTCGGCTTTGACTACGCCGCCCTCGAGCCCTCGATTGACGCCCGGACCATGGATATCCATTTCAATAAACACCACGGTGGCTACGTCAACAAGCTCAACGCCGCTTTGGAAGGGCGGGCCGAATTGCAGCGGCACGACCTGGTGACCTTGCTGGGCAACCTGGACGCCGTTCCGGAGAGCATTCGCCAGGCGGTACGCAATAACGGCGGCGGTCACCTGAACCACTTCCTTTTCTGGCAAATCCTGAAACCGGGCGGCGCGTCCGCCCCCCAGGGCGAACTGCGCCGGGCTATCGAGGGGAAATTGGGCTCTTTCGATGCGTTCAAGGAAGAATTTTCCCAGGCGGCCATGAACCGGTTCGGCTCCGGCTGGGCCTGGCTGGTCATTACCGCCGCCGGTGAGCTGAAGGTCATCTCCACCCCCAACCAGGACGCCCCCAGCATGACCGGTGACGTCCCCCTGTTGGGCCTGGACGTGTGGGAGCACGCCTACTACCTGCATTACCAGAACCGGCGCGATGAGTACGTGGCGAACTTCTGGAATGTAGTCAACTGGGACGTGGTCGGCCACTTCTTTGAACAGCACCGCTGATTCCGGCGGATTCGACCAGTTCATAGCGACCGTGTCCGGAAGCCAGAATCTGAAACAAATTTGATCCTCTCTTACCAACCCTTAACAAAAAGCCCTTGCGCCACACCGATGACGCAAGGGCTTGGTTTTTCAGCCGGCGGCTGAACCTCCTAGCCGTACCGCCAGCCGCGGTCCCGCGAGAGGCGCCAGTTGGGTTCCCACTCCGTCAATTTGCGGGCCGGTTTGTCCGGCGGCGGCGGCGCTGCTTTGCTTTTCTGGGACACGTAAACCTTGGGCGCTTGTTCCGGAGCGATGCTGTACGACTCTTCCGCCGCCCGCAGGATATCCCGCTCCAAGCCCTCCTCGGCCACCGTTTCAGTGAACTTGCGGCGGCCGTTGACCAGATCCTGCAGGTACGTGTCGATCTGCGCCTTGGAGTAATATTTTTCCGGATCATACTTCGACAGATCCGTCCCCTCGGCCGCGACAATGGCTTCCGTGCCGAAGATGCTGTCCCGGTACGTGTTGGTACCCCGTAGGTCGCCCCGCTGGATGGCGGCCATGGTGTCGATGGGTACCCGCTCCGTCTTGCGGATCATTTTCTTCTTGCCGTCCTCGCCGACCTCAATGATCTCCCCCATGCCCCCCGTATTGTACTGATAGAAG
>JAFGRT010000158.1 GCA_016935015.1 Acidobacteriota bacterium
CACCGACCAGTGGCGGCTGCATCCGCGGGCCATCCATCCCAAGGAGTACATCCAGTCCATGGCCCCCAGCGCCGACGGCAGCCGGGCCGTGTTCGAGGCGCGGGGCGATATTTTCGTGGTGCCGGCCGACAAGAACGGGGCGACCCGCAACCTGACCCGCACCCCCGACAGCCGGGAACGCCTGCCCCAACCGTCGCCCGATGGCCGCCACGTGGCGTTCATCTCGGACCGCAGCGGCGAATACCAGATCTACACCCTGCCCCTGGACGACGAGAAGGCGGAATGGACCCCGCTGACCTCCGCCCTGGCCACGACCCTCTACCGTCTGGAATGGTCGCCCGACGGCGGCAAGATCCTCTTCGGCACCAAGGACCTGGCCATTTACGTGCTGGACGTGGCCAGCCGTGAACTGACGGAAATCGACCGCTCCAGCCAGCTCAAAAACGACCAGTTCACCTGGGAGCAGGCCGATTACGCCTGGGCGCCCGACAGCCGCTGGCTCGCCTATTCCATGGTGGAGCACAACCGCAACTCGCGCATCTACCTCTACGACACGGCGGAGCGCCGGCGCATCGCTGTGACGGACGGCTTCTACGACAGCCTGCATCCCTGCTTCGACGCGGACCACCTCTATTTCCTGTCCTATCGCAACTTCGACGTGCGGCTTGACATGCTGGAGGACAATCACGTCATCGTCAATCCCATGCAGATCATGGCCGTTCAGCTGCGGGCCGGCGAGGCGCCGCCCTTCAGCGCCAAACCGGATCAGAAGGAAGCGAAAAAAGGAACCGCCGGCCCGAACGCGGCGGAAACGCCGGCCGCGGCCTTTCGCATCGACCCGGACGGACTGGCCGGCCGGCTGTTTCCCGTGCCCGTCCCGCCCGGCAACTATTTCCACCTGACGGCCGGCCACGGCAAGCTGGTCTGGGCCGTCGGCGACGGTTTCGCCGAGGATGAACTGGAGCAGGTCTTCAGCGCCAAACCCGGCGCCCACTGGCACATCCACATGTTCGACGTGGCCGAACAGAAACAGGTCACACTGGAACAGACCATCAACGACTGGCGCCTGTCCGTCGACGGGCAGCAGATCCTCGTCACCAACGGCAGTGCCTACTATCTGACCACCCTGGACGGCCTGTTCGCCGCCAAGGCCGTCAAGAACCCCCTCTCCCTGGACGGCATGACCTACACCGTCCAGCCGCATCAGGAGTGGGCCCAGATCTTCAACGACACTTGGCGCTGGTACCGCGACTTTTTCTATGACCCGGCGATGCACGGCCGGGACTGGGCGGCTATCGGCGATAAATTCCGGGCCTGGCTGCCCGACCTGCAGTCCCGCAGCCAGCTTAACTGGCTGCTGTCCCAGATGGTGGGCGAATTGTGCGTCTCCCACACCTACGTCTTCGGCGGCGACACGGAGCCCCGCCCCGAGGTGGCCCAGCCGGTCTACACCGGCCTCCTGGGCGCGGATCTGACGGCCGATGCGTCCGGTTACTACCGGTTCAGAACTATTTACGGCCCTACCGACTACAACCGTGACCTGGAAGCGCCCCTGGTCAAGCCGGATTTCCCCGTCGCCGGGGGCGACTTCCTCATCGCCATCAACGGCGAGGCCGTTCGCGTGCCGGACAATCCCTACCGCCACCTGCAGGTGACCCGGGACCAGAAAGTATCCCTGACGGTCAATTCACGGCCCTCCGCCGACGGCGCCGTGACCTACGAGGTGAAACCCGTCACCAGCGAGCGGCGCCTGCGCTACGAGCGCTGGGTGGCCGACAACGTCCGGCAGGTCCTGGCGGCGACGGACGGCCGGGTGGGTTACATGCACCTCACCGGCATGTCCGACCGCAATATCGGCCAGTTCGACAAGTTCTGGCGCGCCTTTCGCTACAAGGACGGCCTCATCATCGACGTGCGCGGCAACGGCGGCGGCTGGACCGAGTACTTCATGATCGACAAGCTGGAGCGCCAGCAGATCGGCTACAACTGCCTGCGCTTCATGGAACCGTTCCCCTATCCCCAGGGGGCCGGTCCGGGCCGCTATGTGGTGGTCAGCAACGAGGCCAACGGCTCCGATGGCGAGCTTTTCATCGAGCACTTCAAGGCACGCCGGCTGGGTACGGTCGTAGGTGTGCCGTCGTGGGGCGGCCTGGTAGGCATCATCAACATGGAGCGCACCATCGACAACGGCGGGGTGTTCCAGTCCAACAACGCCTTTTATGGCCGCGAGGGCGAATGGTTCGTGGAGAACCACGGCGCCGATCCGGACATCGTGGTGGAGAACGATCCCGCCTCGGTCATGGCCGGCCATGACAGGCAGCTGGAGAAGGCCATCGAGGTGGCCCTGCAGCAGATCGCCGACCGGCCCAAGACTTTTCCGCCGCGGCCGGCCTACCCGAAAAAGTAGCGGTGCCGCCGGTGGGCCGGGGCCCGCCGGCGGTGGTCCGCCCTGACATGCGTTCAGGCCCGGCCGAAACGGATTGAGCAAAAAAATCGGGCGGGGTTGTTCCGACAGCCCCGCCCGTTTTTTTCGGATCGCCGCCGCCCAGAGGACGGCGACGGAAAAGATCCGTCAATCGTTCTTGACGGCCATCAGCTTGTCTTTCAGCTCGCCTTCCAGCCGCTGCAGCTCACCTTCCACCTCCTGACGCTTGTGCCGCCCCTCCTCCTGTATCCGCAGGGTCTCCTCGATGGTGGTGATCAGATCGGTGTTCACCTTTTTCAGGGTCTCGATGGTGACGATGCCCCGCTCCGACTCCTTGGCGATATCGATGGAACTCTGCTTCAGGAGCTCGGCGTTGCGCTGCAGCAATTCATCGGTGGTCTTGGATACCTCCTGTTGCAGCTGCAGGGCCTTCTTCTGGCGGAACAGGGAGATGGCGATGACGATCTGGTTTTTCCACAGGGGGATGGTGTTGAGTATGGAGCTCTGGATCTTTTCCACCAGGGCCTGGTTGTTGTTCTGGATGAGACGCACCTGGGGCGCTGTCTGGATGCAGATCATCCGGCTCAGCTTCAGGTCATGGATTTTCTTTTCGAACCGGTTAACCATCTGGGAAAAATCATGAAACTTCTGTTTTTCAAGGGGGTCGTCGGAAGCCTCGGCCGCCGCCCGCATCTCCGGCAGGATGGTCTCCTTCAGTTCCTTGAGTTTCATTTCCCCGGCGGCGATGTACAGGTCGAGGTTGCGCAGAAAATCGAGGTTTTTCTGGTAGAGATTGTCCATGAGGGAGATGTCCTTGAGCAGCAGCATCCGCGCCTTGTCCAGTTCCTCGATGATCTTCTCGATGTGCACGCTGAGTTTCTCGTAGCGGGCCACGAAACGGTGAAACGCCCCGAACAGGGAGCCCAGAATAGGGATTTTGGAAATGAAATCCACTCCCAGGGGGAGGTTGTCGACGTTCACCTCTTTGATCTTGAGTACCATATCCGAAAGAATTTCGCCCACGTAGCCGCTATCCCTGGTTCGGACCTCCCGCAGGATGGTGTCCGAAAAGTTGGAGATCTCCTTCTGGGCTCCGACCCCGAACATGACCACGGCCTGGGAGTCCTGCACGTTGAACCCCTTGGCGATGCGTTCGATCTGTTGCTGTTCTTCCGCCGTGAATTTCACTTTATCGGCAGGTTCCCCTGCCAGCGGCTGCAAAGTTTGTTCCGCCATCCGTATCCTCCTTTATCGACTGTTTGACAATGTGTTGATTATCTCTTCCATGATCTCCGGACTGGGCATGGAGATGACCTTGGTAATGCTTTCCGGTACACCCACCACCGCCAGCACCCGCGGATCGTTCTCCACACCGATCATGCCCGTACGGAATCCGTGCTTCTCCCAGGCCAGGCGCTGCACGTCCGCATCCTGCAACGCCTCGATCATCACCTTGGACTCCGGCCGCAGGATGATGAGAGGATGGGAGCTCCAGACGGTGGGCACAGGGTAAAGGATGCGGATCTTGTCCTTGACCTTGGGCCACAGCTCGGGGTACTGCAGCGAGAACTCGATGATCTGGCTCTCATAGCCGGCGATGATGGGCTTGGCGCCCACGCCGGTACGCAGGTACTGCTCGAACAGGTCGGAGGAGGAGTGTTCCATGTAACCCTGCCGGGTGAAGGTCCGCACCACCGTGGGCAGGACCTGGGGCAGGGTGGTCTCGTTCACGACGTCGCCGGAGAGGATGCTGGCCAGCAGTCCGGCGAACATGTTGCCCGAATTGGACTTGGTGGGATCGGTGGAAGTAATGATGATCTTGCCGTACAAATCGTTCAGCCCGATATCGGCCCAACTCTTTTCTTCCACCACCAGGTTGATCAGTTTAGGAAAATCCACGATGTAGTAGGCATTGTCCACCATTTCCACGATGCCGGCCCGGATGAGGGCTTCGGTCACGATATCCCAGCTGTAGAGAACGATGGGCGAATTGAGGATGATTTCGCTTTTGACCAGACGGCTTCCCTGAGCGTTCTTGAAGAGTTCCAACGCCACCTGGCTGGACGGCCAAAGGAAATCGATGTCCGGCCCGATCTCTTCCTTGACCATTTCGATGGAGCCGGCCTTGGTGTAATCGACGGTGATGCCGAAACGGCTGCCCAGCAGGTCGATGACTTCCGGATCGGCCAGCAGTTCCATTTTTTCACCGCCCACATAGCCCCGCAGAATGGTGGCCGGCGCCTGCGGTTGCAGATAAAACTGGTACAGCAGGCCGCCGCCGACAATAAGCAGTAACAGAACGATACCGATGAGTCTACCTTTCATGAACCGACTCTCCTAAGCCTTCCATGCGGATGGATTTTTCTAATACTTCCAGTTCTACATCTAAGTCGAGTACGTCGTCGGCCAGCAGCCGGGCCAGCTGTTTTTCGAACGCGCGGCGGATCGTGCCCAGCATGGTTTCCACCTTGGCCAGTGAGCGCTGGATGTCGGGTGAATATTGCTTGTGTTCCGACAGATCCACGTACCGCCGCAGGATGTTGATGGTGGTGTCCAGATAATAGTCCAGAAACGACCGGGCGATCTTGATGTCCTTGGGATCTTTCTTGAGATCCTCCAAAATCTTGATGACGATTTCGATGACGGCGTCGGCATCGCGCCGGACCGTTTCCTGCTGGATCTGGCTGGCCAGTTCCTGCATGGTGTCCAGTTTCCCCAGCCCCTGCTGCAGTTTTTCCCGGACGACCTCGTCGGTGACGCCTTCCAGGAAGATGTTCAGCGATTTTTTCGCCTTGCCTTTGATCGTCAGCAGCAACCCGGCCACAAAGCCGGCCGTGGCCCCGCCCAGGGCGATAAGCAAACCGATGTTGACCACGAACAGCAGAAACAGGAAGACCGCCCCACCGATCAGGCCGGCGAATATACTGCTCAACCAGCTACTCTTGTTCTCTTTCATGGTGACTATGCCACTTCCATGGAGTGTAGCAGAATCGATGGCGCCGATCATTGACAAACCGCCGATATCCACATTCCCGGCCGGAATCCTTCGAATATCTGGCCGGCGTTCTAGTTATATCCCTTGGCGGTGCGGAACGCCTGCACCAGATCGTGCCGGCCGTCGAAGACCCGTCCGCGGGTCAGTTCGGCCAGCTGCTCCAGCTGGTGTTCCATCGCCTCACCGAACATGATACTGAAGACGGGGATATCGACACCCATGTCCCGCCAGGCCGCCTGGACATCGTTAAAGGTGCGGCCTGTATTGGACTCCCCGTCGGTCATCAGAATGATGGCCGGGATGTAGCGGTCGGATCCCACCGCCCGGATCCGTTGCAAACCCTGGAGCACCGGCGTGTAGATATCGGTGGAACCACCCGGATCGAGCTGCCGGATCCGTTGCAGCAGCAGGGAGAGCTGGGCCGGGTCGTTCCCTTCCAGCCGGTACTCGGCCAGCACATATTCGCTGAAGGCCATGATGGTGATGACATCCTGGCTGGCGGTGTTGATCAGATATTGCCGGGCCCTGTTCTGATCCAGCAGCATCTCCATGGCGTTCTTCAGTTCCCGTTCGCCGACACCATCCATGCTGCCCGAGAAGTCGAGGCAGAAGACTGTAAACGAGGGTTTCCGGAACTCCGATTGATACAGGTGCAGGGCTTCGGCGATGACATCCGCCGGCGGCAGCTTGATGGGGGAGAGTATCCGCGCGGCGTCGATGCCCCACGCCGGATTGAACACCTGCCGGTCCACGTCGCCCATGATGCCGCCGAAACCGGTGCGCCGTCCCATGGCCAGTATCTCCCGCTGCACCGCATCAGACAGCAGGTATTCCTGCAGCTGCAGAAAGAACGACTCCTTGTCCCCGTTCGGCTGGCGGATGTAGCCCAGCGGCGAGTCGGCCAGCACGATGCCGTCCACCGGGTAGATCACGTAGAGCGGCTCCCGTCCCAGCCGCACCAGCTCCTGGTTGGCCTCGATGATCATGCACTCGTAATTGATCATGGCGTCGTAGTTCCCTTTCAGGAACAGGTCCTTCAACCAGCCAGAACTGCCGGACGAACGGTGAACGCCGGCCAGTAGCTCACGGATATCGCTGCGCAGTTCAGGCCGGTGGAGGTCCGCCAGGGAGATCATGTCCGGATTGTCCAGCAAGGCGTACAGGAAGCCCATATAGGCGCTGGCACCCGAATTGGACTGGGTGGCCGACGTCATCATGAAACGCAGTTTCTTGTCACGGATGACCTGCAGAATATCGGCCACGCGCACGGGGCGGTCGACGAAGCCCAGCTCTTCGGCCAGGCTGCGCCGGATCCCCAGCACGACGGGGGAATTCATGATGGACTTGAGATGCTTGATGCGGCGCTGTTTGTCCCCCAGGGAAATCCACAGGCTGTTGGCCGGCCAGACGGCGTCATAGGGCAAATCGGGCCGGGATAACTCCAGCATGATGTCCACCGACCCCTTGTATTGCATCTGGATGTCCACCTCGTGCTGTTCGCAGAACCGCTGCAGGATGGTCTCCAGAGACTTGTTCTCGGAACCGGAAATGATCACGAACTGCCGGCGCGGTGTACTGGTGCAGCCGAGCAGCAGACAGATCAGGACGACCACGATCACCGGCCAAAGATATTTGTTCACGACATCCTCCGCTGCCTGAATATACGAATCCGGATAGAATCATTCGCCGCGTTTCGAATGAACTGTTTTTCCGGGATAGATGTTTATGCCATCTTTACTTAGATTTTGCTAAGATTTAACAAGAATTTCATAAATTTCCATGATTCCCGCACCGGACGGCGCCAGCCGGTCGTGCCCTGGCCGGATTGCCCTGAAACTGCCAGCAAATGCTGACAGCAAATTCAAATCTCTGATCCAAAATGTTTTAGTAGATAATCAGCAGCACCAGCAGCGCCCAGCAGACGATCATGGCCTGCAGGGGGCGGTCCGTCAGAAGCAGGACCTCGGGGCTGCCGCCCAGCTGTTTCTGATGGACCAGATAGAGGTAGCGGAAGACCGCCAGGACCACCAGGGGCACGGTCCAGACCAGCTGATCGGTGCCGAATTGATGGATGGTGCGCTCCGACAGCGTATACAGAGCATAGGTGAGGATCGCCGACGTGGTGGCCACGGCCGTGAACTGGTCCAGCAGCGAAGGGCTGTAATCGGCCAGCGCCCGGCGATGGGACCGCGCCTCGTCACCCAGCGTCAGCAGCTCGTGGCGCCGCTTGCTGACGGCCAGAAACAGGGCCAGAAACGTGGTGCAGATGACCAGCCAGGGCGAGATGACCACGTTTACCACCGCCGCGCCGGCCACGGCGCGGGCCACGAAACCGACGGCGATGATGACCACGTCCACCGTGGCCAGCCGCTTGAGACCGGCCGTATAGAGCAGCATCAGGGCGAAATAACCGGCGCTGATCAGGCCGAATTCCAGGTCCAGCCAGAAGGCACCGCCCACGCCCAGCGCGGCCAGCGCCGCCGCCAGCACCGCCGCCGCCGGTACGGAGAGCCGGCCGCTGGCCAGGGGGCGGTGGCGCTTGCGCGGATGCAGGCGGTCGGCCTCGATGTCGGCGGCGTCGTTGATCAGGTAGACGGCCGACGTGATCAGACAGAACAAAGCGAAGGCCAGCAGGCTCTTCAGCAGCAGCTCAACGTCGGTCAGATTGCGGGAGAAGATGACCCCGGCGAACAGCAGCAGGTTCTTCAGCCACTGCCGGGGGCGCAGGGATTCCAGCAGCGCCGTCAGCCAGGCGACGAAACCGGACGAGTTCGTTCCCAGAGCGGTTTCACCGGGCGGCCGGGATACGGACATGACACCTCCTGCGCCGGATGAAAATGTTAGAAAAATCCCTCCTCATTATAGCGGCTTTGCCGTGAAAAAACCACGCCGCGCCCGATTTTATCCTTGGAAATTTTCATGGAGCTGGCTATAAAGTATAAACGTCGATACCCAAAAACAATCGGCCGCCGAGCCGAACCTTTCGCCTGGAGGCGTGCATGAAATGCCCCCGCTGTCAAACGCCCCTGACCAGAGCCGTGGCGCGCTGCGGTCAGTGCGGCCTGGATTTTCCCGAACCGCTGCCACAGAAAATGGCCGTCTACCTCGACCTGAAAGCCCAGGTGGACTATCTGCAGACCCTCAGCCAGCATTACCAGAATTCCCTGCTGAAGGTTCAGCAACGCCTGACCCAGTGGCAGAACCTGCTGGCCGGTGACCTGCGCCGGACCCTGTTGGCCGCGGGACCGGCCACCGCTCCGGCGGAAGAACCCCGCCCGCCGGTCACGCCGTCCCCCGCCGGGGCGCCCCCCCGGCCGGCCGCGCCCGAAGAGCCGGTCGTCGCCCCATCCGGGCCGGCAGCGGCGCAGACCGTTTCCGCCGACATCTCCCGGGCGTCCACGGCCGCCGCCCCCTCCTTCACCGCCGCCCCTGCCCGACGGGATCATGCCGGCCTGGAAATCAAGCTGGGGCAGAAGGTCATCCTCATCGTCGGGGTGGTCGTCATGGTGTTCGCCGTGGCCTATTTCCTGAAATACTCCTTCGACCAGGGCTGGGTGGGGCCGGCCGGCCGTGTGGCCGCCGTCTTCTTCTGGGGGGCCGTCCTGCTGGCCGCCGGCGAAGGCTTTCGGCGCAAGGCCTTCCCTGTCTTCGGATTATGTCTGGTCGGCGGCGGCATCGCCGTACTCTATTTCGCCTCCTTCGCCGGTTTCCAGATCTACGAACTGTTCGGCCAGGAGCCGGCCTTC
The DNA here is from genome assembly GCA_016935015.1 of Acidobacteriota bacterium. Classification (GTDB taxonomy): domain Bacteria; phylum Acidobacteriota; class JAAYUB01; order JAAYUB01; family JAAYUB01; genus JAFGRT01. The sequence goes on from JAFGRT010000158.1 coordinate 9,167, forward strand.
GGGATCATGGTCCTCATCACCCTGCTGGCGGCGAGCCTGGCCGTCATCCACGACAATCTCTGGCTGGCGGTGCTGGGTCTCGTCGGCGGCTTCATGACGCCCATCCTGCTCAGCACCGGTACCGACAATTACATGGTGCTGTTCAGTTACCTGACCCTGCTGAACCTGGCTCTGCTGGGGATCGCCTTCTGGCGCCGCTGGACCCTGCTCAACGTCCTCGGCTTCTTCTTCACCTATGTTCTGTATACGGCCTGGGTGTTCTCTCACTATACCAGCGTCAAGTTCTGGCCGGCCATCATCTTCCTGAACGTGTTCTACCTCATTTACACCCTGATTCCCCTGGCCTACCATTGGTTCAGTCCCGGGCGCGCCAGCGCCGCCGGTTTCTGGATTACCATCCCCAACTCGTTCATCGCCTTCGGATTCAGCTACGCCATGGTGGCCGATCGCTTCGAACAGGACTGGGCCTGTCTCATCAGCCTGGCCTACGCCTTCATTTTTCTGCTGCTGGCCACTTTCCATTACCGGCGGGTCCAATCCGCCGACAACAGCTTCGTACTCCTGCTGTCCAAGGCCTCGCTCTTTCTCATCATCACCATCCCTATCCTCTTTTCGGAGCATTGGGTCACCATCTTCTGGCTGATCCAGGGGTTGATGCTGCTCTGGCTGGGAACCTATGTCCGCCGGCCGGCGCTGATGGTGGCCGCCGCCCTGCTGGTCCTCATTGGCGTGACCAAGTTCGCCTTTTACGATTACACCTTTGTTTTCGATATAAACGTCTTCGAGATGATGTTCCGGAAGGGGTACACCCACCTCCTGGACTCCCGCCTCGTCACCTCGGTCACGGTGCTGGCGGCCCTGTTCGGCTTCGCCGCGCTGGCCCGCCGGCACCGCGAATCGGCCACCGGCCTGCTGGAGGTCCTGCGAATCCTCGCGGTGATCGGGTTCGGAATGATGTTCTTCATTATCCTCAACATCGAAACCGTGGCCTTTTTTGAAGACTACCTCCCCCGGGCCAGCCTGGCTGCCCTCTCCGTGCTCTGGACCCTCTTCTCGGTGGGTCTCATAGTCAAGGGTTTTCTGGCCAACAACGTGGTCTACCGCATCCTGTCCATGGGCCTGTTCGTCGTCACCCTGTTCAAGGTATTTCTGCTGGACATGGCCGAAGTGAGCACTCCCTATCGCATCATTTCCTTTTTTGTCCTGGGCATCGTTCTGGTGGGCGTCTCGTATCTGTACCACCGCTACCGGGACAAAATCATCCGCAGCGTGGCCCAGCTGGGTCAGAAGGAGACGCCCGAATGAAACTGGCAACCCTGTTTTGCGGACTGTTGATTCTGCCGCTGGTCACGGCGACACCCTTGCCCGCCACCACCGCCTCGCCCGATGATTTCCGCTATGCCGCCCCCCTGACGGGCGAGTTGACCCGCGACACCCTGTACCGGGTCCGGCTCAACGCCGATCTGTTGGAAAAGTGCGGCCCACAACTGGGCGATATCCGTGTGTTCGACGGCCAGGGTCAAGAGATCCCCTATACCATCCTGCCCGACATCACCCCCGCCCAGCCGGTGGCCACCTTCACGTTCCAGGTCATCGACTACGCCACGCGGGATGACGTGTCGCGGCTGATTCTCGAGGCTCCGGCCGACTTTCAGCCCATCCGCGAGATGGAGCTGGTCATTCCCCAAAAGGACTTCCACAAGGGGGTTGCCGTCTTCGGCAGCCACAACCGTCGGGACTGGAAGTTGCTGGCCGAAGACGCCGTTTTCGATTTCACCTCCCAGGTGGATCTGCGCCGCACCACCATCATGTTCGACACACCGGCCGATTACCGGTTCTTTCGGATGGATATCCGCCAGGACGCACCCGCGGAGAGCGCCGGGCAGCTCACCTTCCGCTACGGCGACCTCTATTTCAACTCGGGCAACATCCGGCACGGCCTCCTCAAGATCAATGAGGTGGTGGGCCGAACCGGCAAGATGCGTCGGCAAACGGTGAATTACGACGAGCAGACGTTCACCAGCTTCATCCTCAAGACCGACCGCTTCCGCAACACCATCGTGGAAATCGACGCCGCCCTGCCGCTGGACCGGGTGGAGCTGGACGTGGGCAACACCATCTATTATCGGACCGTCCAGGTCCTGGGCACCAACTCCGACAAGGAGGACCGTTTCCTGCGTCTCGCCACCGGGGTCGTCCACTCCATTCCCCTCGGTACTATCAAGCAGGTCCGGCAGGAGATCGACTGCCCCGGCCTCAGCTACCGGCGCTACCGGCTGGTCGTCGAAAACGGCGATAACCCGCCGCTGGACATTCGCCGTGTCACCTTCTACTGGATCCGCCGCAACCTGTTTCTGGCCGCACGGGACACGGGCGGCACCTATACCATCCACGTGGGGAATCCGCAGGTGGCGCCGCCCAACTACGATCTGCGCAATTTCATCCGCGCCGATAACTGGTTTCTGCAGTCCTACCAGCCGCTGCCCGTGGGGGAGCTGCGCCCCAATCCGGACTACGTCGCCCCCGTCCTTACCGACGGGAAAAACCGGCTGGAACAAATCATCCTGACGGCGGCCGTCATCCTGGTCGTCGTCTTGCTGGCCGCCTGGCTGGTCACCCTGCTGCGGCGCGGCACCGAAACCAAGCCGCCGCCCGGTCCCGGCGGCATCCAACCGTGACCGGTAATTCAGCCTCCGGACGTATCAACCTCCGGTAAGGAGGACACGATCCATCCCAGCACCGGCGAGTGGTTGCCTATGCCCCGACTGCGCCTGCACAGCGAATCCGTTGCCCTCTCCGGATCCGAACTGGAACTGGAGTTCGGCGAATTGTTGCTGGGCCGCTCGCTGGAGTGCAATGTCCGTTTCGACGCCGAGAGCAAGACCGACGTCTCCCGCCGTCACGCCGTCATCAGCCGGCGCAGCGACGCCTTTTTCGTGCACGACCAGAACAGCACTTACGGCACGTTCGTCAACGGCCGGCGCGTCACCGCCACCCGGCTGGTGGACAGCGACGTCATCCGGCTGGGCCGCCATGGACCGGAGCTCCGGGTCCGCATCACCGATGACGGAGGGGCGCCCCGCCGGCCCGCCGGTGAATCCCCCTCCTGGGCCGCCACGACATCCCAACGCCTGCTGCTGGCGGATCTGGCCAGCTACGATCCGCTGAAACAGGAGTACCGCCGCTATCGCTATGTCAAGCTGGCTTTCACCCTGAGCATCCTCGTGGTGGGCGTGTTTTCGGCCCTGTTCATGCTACTGCTGACCTTTTTCGGCTTGGGCTTCAGCGGTGCGCTGGTGGGAGTGCTGGTGGCTTTCGTGCCGGCGCCCTTTTATCTGCTGGTCTGGCTGTGGCTTGACCGCTACGATCCCGAGCCCGCCTGGGCGCTGGCCAGCGCGTTCGTCTGGGGGGCGGGCGTTGCCACTCTCATTTCCTTCGTGCTGGGCAGTGCCTTCGGCCGGATGGTGGGCACCTTCACCAGCGATGCCGCCGTCATCCGTTTCATGTCGGCCAGCATCAGCGCGCCGGTGGTGGAGGAAGCGTGCAAGGGGGTGGCGGTGGTGTTGTTTTTGTTGCTCCTGCGACGTGAATTCGACGGCATCCTGGACGGCATCGTCTATGCCGGCGTCGTCGCCCTCGGCTTCGCCACCGTGGAGAACGTCATTTATTACGGCGGCAGTTTCACCGAACAGGGTGGCACCGGCCTGTTCGTCACCTTCTTTTTCCGCGGCGTGCTGGGACCGTTCAGCCACGCCGTGTTCACATCCATGGTGGGCATCGGCTGCGGTATCGCCCGGGAGACCCACCGCGCCGCGCTGCGCATCATGGCTCCGCTGGGCGGCTACATCGCGGCGGTGCTTCTCCATTTTCTGTGGAATACCCTGGCCGGGCTGCTCAGTATCGGCGGGCTGGTGCTGTCGTATCTGTTCATCTGGGCCCCCCTGTTCCTGGCGTTTCTGGGTTTCGTCCTCTACACCGGGCTGCGGGAAGCCCGTCTTATCCGCCGTATGCTGGAGCTGGAAGTCGCCCGGGGTCTCCTCACCCCCGAGGAGCTGGACATCGTCTGTTCCTGGCCGCGCCGCCTGAAATGGGTGCTGGGCGCCGTCGGCCACGGCGGTCTGTTTTCGGCCCGCCGCCGCTTTCTGTCCACCGCCACCCGGCTGGCCCTCAGCTACTGGCACCTGGAGCGGGCGGTGAGCGCCGGGCAGGAGACCGTCAGCGGGTCGCTCATCCCCGCCTTTCGCAAGGAATTGGCAACCATCCGCAACGAACTGGCCATGGCGGGCCGCCCGGCCGGCCAGGGCCGGTGATGGACGCCGAAAACAGGCCAGCGGGGCCGCAAATATCTTTCCCGCAGGAGGAAAACCATGATTCGTGAAGGGCTCATCGCCCAAGTGGAGACCATGCACCGGTTTTTCCGCAACAGCATCCGCCGCCTGGAGGAACGGGACTCGGCCTACGCCCCCTTCAAGGAGATGTACAGCGTGGCCGAACAGGTGGCCCACACCGCCATGACCGTGCAGTGGTTCATGGACGGCGCTTTCGGTCCGTCCGGATTCGACATGAACTTCGAGGAACACGCTGAGGCGATACGCCGGTATGTGTCCCTGGAACAGGCCGTGGAATTCCTGGACCGGGCGGTAGTTGAAGCGGTAGAGATCCTCTCGACCAGGACCGATGAGGAACTGCTGGCGCCACTGCCCGAAGGCCCGGTTCTGGGTGGTATGCCCCGGATGGCCGTCATCAGCGCCATGGTGGACCACACGGCCCACCACCGCGGTGCCCTGACCGTCTACGCCCGCCTGCTGGGCAAGGTGCCGCCCATGCCCTATGGCCAGGACTGAGGGGAACCCTGCCACACCCCGCCGCGAAGGAGGAGCCATGCCCCTGACCTATGCGTCCTATCTCAAGGTGGAGGAACTGCTGGCCCTGCAGCAGCCCCTCTCTGACGGTCCCGAGCACGACGAGATGCTGTTCATTGTCATTCACCAGGTGTACGAGCTCTGGTTCAAGGAGATGCTGCATGAGTTGGATCAGCTGGTCCGGTGGCTGGAGGCCGACCAGCTGACCCCGGCCCTGCACACGCTGAAACGCTGCCTGTCCGTCATGAAGATCCTGGTGGCCCAGATCGATATTCTCGAAACCATGACACCGCTGGAGTTCCTCTCCTTCCGGGACCGGCTGGAGACGGCTAGCGGTTTCCAGTCGTACCAGTTCCGTGAGCTGGAATTTCTGCTGGGACACAAGCGGCCGGGCGTGCGCCAGCTGTTCCCGGAATCCTCGACGGCCCACCGGCGGTTGTCGGCTCGTCTGGAGGAGCCCACCATTTGGGACATCTTCCTCCGCTATCTGGAGCGCCATGGCTATGCCGTGCCGGCAGACTTGCTGGCGCGGGACGTGACCCAACCCGTACCGCTGTCGCCAAAATTGCAATCTACCCTGGTGGACATCTACCGTCGCCATCCCCCCGTCGCCCAGCTGTGCGAGCGCCTGCTGGACCTGGACGAGGGGTTCCAGGAGTGGCGCTATCGACACGTGAAGATGGTCGAGCGGACCATCGGCGCCAAGCCGGGCACCGGCGGTTCAGCGGGGGTGGAATACCTGAAGGACACGCTGTTCCAGCCGTTCTTCCCCGATCTGTGGGCTATCCGGGCGGAATTCAACACCGGGCCGGACGCCTGAGACCGGCGGGCGGCCGGGGCCGCCTTCAGTCGCAAATAAAAGCGCACTCCCGACTTCGTCCCGCCGGGCAAGACTACGCCGGGGCAAGCCAGCGAGCACACTCAACAAACAATTTACTTTCTGCGATTTACATCAGGCAACAGTCGATTCCCCCTCTTTCTTCATCCTTCTCCCTTCTTCCATCATCCTTCAAAGATCCGCGTTTATCCGTGGTCAAAAAAAGCGCAGCTGGCGCTGCGTCCTCCAAAAACGCCTTCCCTTTATCCTTTATCCTTCAGCCGTTATCCTTCAGCCTTGACACCTGAGACCTGAAACCTGACACCTTCTTCTTTAGCCGTTCTCCTGCAGGATTCGGAGGATTTCCGCGTCAACCCGCGGCCAGTCCGCCACGGGGACCTGGCACGTGCCCACCTGGGGCCGGCCGCCGCCCCCGTAGCGGAGCATCAGGGAACCCACATCGGTCCGGCAGGATCGATTGACCACGCTGTGACCCACCGAAAACACCACATTGCGACGCCGCCGGCCCCACATGATCCGCATGGAGACGTTCTGCTCGGGAAAGAGGACATATTCCTTGAACCGATTCCCCGTCAGCAACCGGGTGGTCTCCAGGAGATGGATGCGGATGACATTGCCGGCGGTGGTGGCGTGCCGGCGTAGCATGTTCTCATAGCCCCACTCCTGTTTGGAATAACGGCGTACCCGCTCCTGCACGTCGGGCAGGTCCAGCACTTCATGGACGGGCAGGGACCGGCAGTGTTCTATAAGCTGCAACATGAACTGGTAGTTGGAGATCCGGTAATCCTTGTAACGGCCCAGGCCGGTGCGGGGATCCATCAGGAAGGAGAGCAGGATCCAGCCGGTGGGACGCAGGATTTCCTCGAAGGTCAGCCTACCGCTGTCGCAGCGGTCCACCGCCGCCAGCATGCCGTCCCGTTCGAAGCGGCTGAATTTCTCGGCCCCGCCGAAATAGTCGAAGATGACCCGGGCGCAACTGGGCGCCGATTCGCTGCGGCCCTGGTAGGTGAAACCGTCATCAAGGCGTAGGCGTTCGTGTTCGCTGGTGTGGTGGTCGAACCACATGCCACAGTCGGCGTGAAAGGGAAGATTGGCCAGGACATCCTCGCCGGTGATCGCCACCTGGCCGTCCTGGACGTCCTTGGGATGGGCGAACAGAACGTCATCGATCAGCCCCGCCTCCCTGAGCAAGACGGCGCAGGCCAGACCGTCGAAGTCCGATCGGGTCACCAGACGCATGCGTGGACCTCCGTGGAGTTTTCCCGGCGGTGCACCGAATCACGGAAGTCCCGGATTCAACGGGCCGCCGCCGGGGGTTCGCCGGCCATGATGGGCTCAGTAACTGATATTGGCCATCACCGTGTCGCGATCGATTTCCAGCACCTTCCGGCCGTTTTCCTCGCGCAGCAGATCGGAACTGAAGGGATCGAATTCAAAGCGGGCCACGATGCGCGTGAACACCTCCCGCAACGCCCGGGCGCCGATGCGGGAATTGTCGGCGGCGTAGGTGGCGATCTTGTCGAGAGCTTCGCCGGTTAAGCGCAGCTCGATATCGAAAGACTCGAAAAACCGGCGTGAATGCAGCAGCGGAGAATCGGCCGCCGTCAGCATGATTTCGCGCAGCACGTCCCGGGACAAATCGTCGAGGATGCCGATGGCGCTGAAGCGGGAGATAAACTGCGGCACCATGCCGTACGTGAACATGTCGCTGAGCTTCAGATAGTTCTTGAGCTTGAAATCAATAATCTTGCGCATCCGGCCGGCCTCGTCGTCCCAGAGATTGGACTGTTTCAGCCGCCGTTCGTCCTTCTGCTCCTCGACCAGGGTGTACACCTGGTCATACAGTTCCTCAAAGGCGCCGCCGCAGACGAAAAGGAATTTGGACGTGTCGAGCGGGAATTTTACCCGGCGCGACGTCTCCCCTTCGTAAATCACCGTCTCGTACTGGACCGTCTCCCCTTCCAGGATTGTGAGCAGCGCCTGTTGGATCAGGATACCGGTGACGTTCACTTTGCCCGAGATGCGGGACGACACCTTGTCCACCTCGTCGAAACAGACGGTGGCATGCTCCATGTAGCGCCGCAAGGTGTCGGCGTTCAGTTCGGGACCCAGAAGGTTGTGGACATCGGCTTCCAGGTTTTTGAAAATGCGGTTGGTATTGACCTCACCCTCTTCGTCCACCAGGGTGTTGGCGTTCATCACCACCATGGAGCGATAGCGGTCCAGGTGGGCATGGTCGTGATAGAACTGGCGGATGGATTTCATGATGGTCGTCTTGCCCGTGCCGCTGTTGCCGATCAGGAGGATGTTTCCGCCGCTGATGCCGTTGATGTGCTTGTACACCGCCACGGAGATCGGCCGCAGGACATCGTCCTGGCCCAGCACTTTTTGTGACAGATAAGCATATATGTCCGTGGGTTTGAAATTCTCTGCCATAATGACGCGCCACTCCCGTCTGTTTTGGGCCACCCGCCTCGGCAACCGGCCGGCGACGGATTCATAGTATCACACTCCCGCGCGGGCTGGAAACGGCTTTGTCGACGTTGGATCACGACATGGGGTCGACGGACCGGTCGTCTCCGGCGACGGACCGTGCTCCGGCCAACATCGGCCTTGCGGCCGACGACGACCTGGGCTATAACAGGGCCATGCGAACACTGCATATGCGCAAGAACTATCACGAACGCCTGTTGCGGGGACACCTGTGGGGCTGGCGCAACGACTTCCCGCCCGACGAGCTCCGGGCCTGCACCCCCGGCGAAGCGGTGCGCGTGGAGAGCAGGGACGGGGAGTTCGTGGGGGTTGGATTCGCCAATCCGGCCTCGTTCATCGCCTTCCGCCTGTTTCACCGCCGGGATGAGGAACCGGGCGAGGATCACCTGCGCCGGCGCCTGGTGCAGGCCTTGGCCTGGCGCCGGCAAGTGCGCGCCGGCGACGCCGTGTGCCGCCTGGTGTTCGGCGAATCCGACGGCCTGCCCGGCCTGGTGGTGGACCGCTACGGCCCGGTGCTGGTCATGTCCCAGAGTGTGCGCGGCCTGGAGCCGTGGACGGAATTCCTGGCCGATGAACTGGCTCAGGCGCTCGCCCCGGAGACCATCATTCTCAAAAACACCAACCTGTTGCGCCGGCTGGAAGGCCTGCCACTGGCCACCCGGGTTCTGCGCGGACGCTGGGACGGGCCCGTCACCGTGGATTACGACGGCGTGAGTGTGCCGGTGGACTGTCGCGACGGCCGCAAGACCGGCCTTTTTCTCGATCACCGGGAGAACCGCCGTCTGCTGGGGCGGATGCTTCGCGGCGGCGAGCGCGTGCTGGACCTGTTCAGCCACTGCGGCCTGTGGAGCCTGACCCTCCTGCGGGCCGGCGCCGCCGGCGCTGTGGCTGTGGACAACGATCCGGCGGCCGTGGCGGCAGGGGAGACTGCCGCCGCGGTCAACGGCTGGACCGACCGGCTCACTTTCGTCACCGCCGATGTCCGCGACTTCCTGACCACCGGCACCCTGGCGGACAACGACGTGGTGGTGCTGGATCCACCGGCTTTCGCCAAAAAAAAGCGCTACCTCAAGAACGCCCTGGCGACCTATCGCGAATACAACACTCTGGCCCTGCGGCGGGTGCGGGCCGGCGGGCTGCTAGCCACATCATCGTGCTCCTCTTTCGTCCGGCCGGACATGCTGCAAAAGCTGGTCCAGGACGCCGCCCTCGACCTGGGGCGCACCCTCCAGTGGGTCGCCCAGGGCGCCCAGGCGCTGGATCATCCGGTGCTGCCGGCCATGCCGGAAACCCATTACCTCAAATGTATGGTCTATCGGGTGCTGGACTGATCGGTTCCCCGCCGTCGCTTATTCCGGGCGGGTGCGGGACTCTGGCAGCAGCAGGGCGAACGGCACCGACACCACCGAGGCGACGGCGAACCAGGTGAACGTGGTGGCCATGCCCACCATGTCGGACAGCTTGCCGGCCAGGACCACGATGGTGGAGCTCATGAGAAAATTGAGGGTCATGTAGATGCCGTTGGCGATGACAGGATAGTCGAAGCCCCGCCGCTGGATGACCGCCAACAGCACCGGCACCGCTGAAAAGGCGAACAGCCCGAGCAGAATCAGGGAAACAATGAGCATGGACTCGCCCGACAGCAAGAAAAAGACCATGGTCAGCGGGGCGGCGACAGACAGAACGACCAGCAGACGCCGGCAGCCGATCCGGTCGGAGAGGGTGCCGGTGATGAGCACGCCCACCATGGCCGCCGCCTGCACGATGGAAAGGGAGACACCGGCGAACCACAAGCTTTCGCCCTGCTCCGTCAGGAACGTGGGCAGAAACGCGGCCAGAGTGCCGGCGCTGAGGGCTCGGCCGAACATGATACCGGTCAGGGTGATGAACAGGCGGCGATCCTGACGCAAGGTGCTCAGGATGGCCCCGGCCACCCGGTGAGCGGCCCGGGGCGGGACCGGCGGGATATCCCGGAGCACCCAGTAGAAGCCGGCCGACATCACCAGGGCCAGCGGAATCAGGCGGTACAGACCCTCGAGGGTCCAGGCCGCCACCGCCGCCATGGCCACCAGGGGGCCGACGGTCCGGGCCGATTCACCGCCGATCTGGAAAAAACTCATGGCCAGGCCGATATGCCGGCCGGCCAGGCGGTTGAGCAGAACCGGCGTCGGCACATGGAAAAACGACGAACTGACCCCCGTCAGCAAAATCAGCACCACCACCAGGGCAAAATCGGGCACCACGCCCAGCAGGCACATGCCCACGGCCGTCAGGGTGGGGCTGATGATCACCAGGATTTTCAGATTGACGCGTTCGGCCACCGAGCCGATGAGCGGATTGAACAGGGCGGGCACCCGCAGCAGAAAGGAGAGAAAGCCGGCACTGGTGAAACTCAGCTGGAACCGCTCGATGAGCAGCGGCAGCAGGGGGGCGAGGAAACTGGTATACACATCGTGCACCAGATGGCCCAGGGAAACAATGAGAACCCTGAAAAAATCACGACTTCCCAACCAGCGGGTCATTGACGTCATACGCTCTTCCCGGCCGCAGGATGGCGGAATACCGTACCGTGTGCGGCCGTATTCACCGACCGTAAACAGAACCTTCCACTATACCCCGCCGCCGGCGCTGGCACAAGTCCCGGGTGCCCCGGAATCGGCCGCCGAAGCGATCCCGGTGACGGAAGTCCTGCACAATGCTCTTTATGAGACGGTTCGGACGTGATATGATGCACAGGATTCCTGGAGAACACCGATGAGCACCTTGCTTCTGCGAACCGTCTGTCCGCATTGTAACAAGGATCTTACCAAGGACGAATGGGTCACCCTCAATTTTCGCCTGCCCGACGGCCGCCGGGGCAGGATCGCCCTGAGCGCCTATTTCTGCACCTATGCCATCAAGGTGCCGTTCTCCATTCCCAATGGGATGGTGACCACCCTCTCCTGTCCCCATTGCCGGGTGGATCTGACCAGCGACAAGAGCTGCAGTCTCTGTTCCGCCCCGTTGTTCACCATTGGCCTCAAAACCGGCGGCATCATCGACGTATGCTCCCGCAAGGGGTGCCGCGGGCATGCCCTGGGCGGTTTCGCCAGACCGGAGGAACTCATCATCCTGATCAACAATCTGGTGGATCAGCCGTTTTTATAAGAAAGGGGATCCGCGAATGCCGAGATTGCGGCTTGAAACCCGATGTCCCTATTGCAAGGCCACATTACGGCGTGGTGAATGGATCGAATTGGACATCCGCCTGGCCGGCGACGACCGTCGCGGCCGCCTCGGCCTGAGCCCCTATTTCGGTGACTACCGGATCCGGCCGCCCTTCGACATCCCCGAACAGAGTGTCGCCACGTTCTTCTGCCCGCACTGCGGGGCGGACCTGACCATCGACGGGGAATGCGCACTGTGCGCCGCCCCGCTGTTCCTTCTGGAACTGGAATCGGGCGGTGTCATCGACGTCTGCTGCCGGCGCGGGTGCCCGGGCCATGCCCTGGGCGGCATCCAGGATCCGGCGGAATTGCGTTTGCTGATGAAGTACATGCAGGAAGCGGACGAGTAGCCCCCGCCCGCCCCGACAAGAGGTGCCGTATGGCTCACCCCCCGACCGACGACCAGACCATGCCGGCAAACCAGCCGTCTTTCTGGCACCGGCATCTCTGGCCCTTGCTGTCCCTCGCGGCGCTGTTCATCGGGCTGGTCCTCCTGCACCTGATCTGGCTGGCCCTCAACGACCGGCCGCCCATGTGGGACAGCGCCCTGCATCTGGCCAATGCGCTGGAGTATTACCGTTACCTGCAGGGCGAGACCTTCTCCGTCTCGGAGTTCCTGTCCATTTCGTATTACTACCCACCGCTGTTCTACCTCAGCCTGCTGCCGCTGTTCCTGGTCCGGATCGGTCCCGACAGCGCCACACTGCTGCATCTCCCCTTCCTGCTGGCCCTGATGCTGTCCGTCTACTACCTGGGCATGACCTTCACCGGCCGGCGCACCGCCGGCGTGACCGCCGCCGCCTGGTGTGTCCTGTTCCCCCATGTGCTGTGGCTCAGTCGCGAGGTCATGATCGATCTGGAGACGGTGGCCTGGACGGCCGGCCTGGTGGCTCTGGCCGTCGCCTCCCAACGCTTCCGGCGACGGACCGTCACCCTGCTGTGGGGCTTGGCCGGTGGCCTGGCCGTGCTGTACAAATGGAGCATCGTCTTCTACGCCGGTCCGCCCCTGCTCTGGCTGCTGGCCGCCGCCTTCCGGGGTGAATCCGACCGAGATACCCGTCGGCCGGCGGCGCATAACATCCTCTCCGGCCTCCTCCTGGGCGCCGTGGTCGCCTGGCCCTGGTATCTGAAAAATTTCCCGTTCCTGCTCAGTCATTTTCAGCCGTACACCCAGGGGTTGGGACCGGTGGAGGGCGACCCCGGCGTGTGGACCCTCGCCGGCTGGCTCTTCTACTTGCGGGCCCTGCTGGGCTGGCAGCTCTTTTTGCCGTTCTTTCTGCTGTTCGTTTTCGCCGTCGTCTGGGCCATCCGTCGCCGCCCCCCCCACCGCGGCCTGCTCTTCTGTTGGCTGGGCGGCACCTATCTGATCTTCTCCCTATTTGCCAACAAGGCGCCGCGGCACATCACCCCGGTTCTGCCGGCCGTAGCGGTGCTGCTGGTGATCGCCGTCTGGGGTGTCCGCTCGACAATCCTGCGACGCGGACTGATCACCGCCGGCTGTCTCGTCGCCGTCTTCCAGGCCTGGATGGTCAGCTTCGGCATCCCCTGGCTGCCCGTCTCCGTCACGGCCATCCCACTGCCCGCGCCCGCCTTCCAGGAGAGAATCATTGAATGCCAGGCCGGCGATCCCGTGGCGGAAACCATCCGCACCTGGCCGGACGGGTGGTTCCTCTACCATCAGGAAGCATTCGGTATCTTCGGGCCGCCGCGGGAGGAAAACTGGCGGATTCCCGACATCCTGGCCGGTTGTGCCACGGATGCGGCCGACACCGAGCAGGCGCCATCACTGGGTCTCGTCCCCGACTGCACCCGTTTCAATGTCTGGAGTTTCCGTAGTATCGTCCGGATCATGGATCTCGAGCTGCGGATCTGGCGTGTCGGGGAACCCGAAGAGAACGGTCGGAATTTCGATCCCTATCGCTACGTCCTGGTCACGTGCGGACTGCAGGGCCCGGTCTGGGGAACGGAGCGCAACGCCCCCCTGATGCGGTACCTGCGGGATCACCCCGAACGGTTCGTGCCCCTCGCCGAATGGCCGCTGCCCGATGATTCCGTGGCCCTGCTCTACAAGAACCTGGTCGTTCGGGAAACGGGCGAGGATTTCCGGTTCCGCTAGCCGGCGATTTCACCCGCCGGGATCCGCGGCCGGCATCCGCCGCCCGGCACCCATTCCTTCAAAAAAAACGGCCGCCGGCGCCGCAGCCTGGACTGCGGCCGGTGACCGGACAGCCATTCATTTTTACACGCCGGCGGTTCAGATGGTGGCCAGCATGACCGCCTTGATGGTGTGCTTGCGGTTTTCCGCCTCGTCCCAGGCCCGGCTGCGCGGACCGTCGATGACGTCGGCCGTAACCTCCTGCCCCTTCACCGCCGGCAAGCAATGCAGGAAGACCGTCTCGGCCAGGCCAGTCTGTCCCATGAGGGTTTCGTTGACCTGGAACGGCGTCAGCAGCCGGATCCGCTCCTGCAGCTTGGCCTCTTCGCCCATGGAGGCCCACACGTCCGTGTAGATGACATGGGCGCCCTTCACCGCGGCGGCCGGATCAGCCGACACCTGGATCTCCGCGCCGCTCTGGACGCCGTATGTACGGCAACCGCGTACCAGCTCCTCATCGGGCCACAGTTCCCGCGGCGCGGCGATGGTGTAATGCACGCCCATCTTGGCACAGCCGATCATGAGGGAGTTGGCCATGTTGTTGCGGCCGTCGCCGGCGTAAACCATCTTGATCCCCTTCAGGTGACCGAACGCCTCCTCCACCGTCATCAGGTCGGCCAACACCTGGGTGGGATGATACAGATCCGTCAGGCCGTTATAGACCGGCACACCCGAATAGCGGGCCAGGATCTCCACCGTCTCCTGCTTGAAACCCCGGAACTGGATGGCGTCGAACATCCGCCCCAGCACGCGTGCCGTATCCTCGACGCTCTCCTTGGCACCCAGCTGAATGTCGGCGGTGGACAGAAAAACGGGATGACCGCCCTCCTCGCCGAATGCTGTTTCAAACGCGCAGCGGGTCCGGGTGGACCGCTTCTCGAACAGCAGGGCCAGGGTCTTGCCGTGGAACCGTTGCTCCACCACACCGGCCCGCCGCTCCCGCTTCACTTCGTGGGAGATATCCAGCAGAAACCGGATCTCTTCCAGCGAGTAATCCTTCAGGGTCAGCAGGGATCGTCCTTTCAGATTGAATGCCATAATGCCTCCTTCGGTATCTCATCGGATGGATTTCATGAGTAAACACCCGCCTGGGCCGGCCGTGCGAAAAGAACATCCGCGGGGCAACACCGGATGCGGTCTATGTCAGGGTGACCAGGGTGCCCGATTTGCCGTGGAGCGCCTCATGGGCCTTGTCCAGCGAGGCGATGATGGCCCGCCGGCCGCCATTTTCCAGAAAGTCGATCACCGCCTCGATTTTGGGCAGCATGCTCCCGGCGGCGAAATGCCCCTCCGCCATGTACTTCTTGGCCTCAGCCACGGTCATGCGGTCGATGAAACGCTGGTCCGGTTGCTTGAAATGAATGGCCACCCGTTCGATCTGGGTCAGAATGATGAGCTCCTCGGCGCCGATCTCATTGGCCAGGACGGCCGATGCCCGGTCCTTGTCCACCACACCGTCGATCCCCTCATAGGTGCCGTCGTCCTCGATGTAGACCGGCATGCCGCCGCCGCCGCAGGCGATGACGATGCAGTCGTTCTCGATGAGACGACGGATGGTCGGGCTTTCCACCACCCGGCGCGGCACCGGTGAAGGCACCACCCGGCGCCAGCCGCGCCCGGCATCCTCCACCATGATCTTGCCCCGGGCCTGCATCTCCACGGCCTCGTCTTTCGAGAAGAAGCGGCCCACCGGCTTGGAGGGATTGAGGATGCTGGGATCGTCCCGATCGCACACCACCTGGGTGATGAGACATGTTACATCGCGCCGGATGTTATCCCGGATCAGGCGGTTCTGCAACGACTGGGCGATCATGTAGCCCATCTCGCCCTGGGTTTCGGCCACGCAGACGCCCAACGGCACGTCGTAGGCCAGACCCTTGGCCGCCTCCACCCGCACCAGGATATTGCCCACCTGCGGGCCGTTGCCGTGGGTAATGACCATTTCATGGCCTTCCCGGATCAACTCGACGATATTGCGGATGGCGGCCCGCGTGTTGGCGAACTGCTCGTAGACGGTCCCCTCCTGCCCTTCCTGGATGATGGCATTGCCACCGAAAGCGACGACAATACGTTTCTTCATGCGTACTTCTCCTTCACCGGTTTTACGGGGATGATGAACGGTCGGTCTCAGACGAACTCGATCTCGTTCCCGTGCATGGCCCGTTCGCAGTACTGACACCGCACGAGGAGCGGTTCCTTCTCCTGCACGACGAACCGGGTGGCGACCTTCTCGTTGTTGGTGATGCACTTGGGATTGCTGCAGCGGATGATGCCTTCGATCTCGTGGGGCAGGCTGGCCTTGAACTTTTCCACCACATTGTAATCCTTGATGATACAAACGGTGGCCTCCGGCGACATCACGGCGATCTTGTTGATTTCCTCGCGGCTCAGCTGGCGGTTTTCGAACTTGAGGATATCCTTGCGCCCCATCTTCTTGCTTTCAAAAAACATGCCGATGGCCAGCGAATCATCGCCGCGCACGCCCAGGAACTCGATGGCTTTCATGGCCATGCCCGGGGCCAGGTGATCGATCACCGCCCCGTTCCTGAGCTTGGAAACCTTCATCTCCTTGGAAATCATGTTCTGCTCCTTGTGATCCGTCATTGCCGCACCCCCAGCACCAGGGACAGCAGCGCCTTGCGGACCGTCACCCCGTTCTTGGACTGCTGGAAGTATTCGGCCTGGGGATATTTGTCCAGGGAGGTGTCGATTTCATTGACCCGGGGCAGCGGGTGCAGCACCTTGAGGTCCGTTTTGACGTGCTCCAGCAGCTTTTCGTTGAGGATATAAACGTTCTTGACCTTTTCGTAATCGAGAGGATCGGGGAAACGTTCCCGCTGGATACGGGTCACGTACAGAATGTCCAGTTCGGCCGACACATCGTACAGGCGCTCCGTTTCCATGAAGGGGATGTTTTTTTCCCTCAGCTCCGCCAGGATGTGATCGGGCATGCGCAGCATCTCCGGCGCTACGAAGTACATGTGGCTGCGGAAGTGACTCATGGCTTCGGCCAGGGAGTGCACCGTCCGCCCGTATTTCAGGTCGCCCAGGAAGCCCACGTGCAGGTCCTGCAACGTGCCCTTGGTCTTCAGCATGGTGAACAGGTCAAGAAAGGTCTGGGTGGGATGCTGGTTGGCGCCGTCACCGCCATTGATGACGGGGATGTCGGCCGCCTCGGCAGCGCGGCGGGCCGCGCCTTCCAGCGGGTGGCGGATCACAAGGACATCGGCATAGCCGTCCATCATCTTCGCCGTGTCATAAACCGTTTCCCCCTTGGCGGATGAGCTGGCGCCTGCCTCGGAAAAGCCCAGCACCGATCCCCCCAGCGACATCATGGCACTCTCGAAACTCAGCTTGGTCCGGGTGCTGGGTTCATAGAAGAGGGTGGCCAGGATTCGTCCCTGCAAGATCGGTTGCTTGTAATTCTCGAATTTCCGGGCATACTCCAGAATGGCCAGAATGTCCTCCGCCGTAAAATCACGGATTGATATGACATCCGTGCCCATAAATTTCGCCAGATCTTGTTTCATGATCCTCTCGCTCCCTTGCTGTTTGATCTGCGCCTGACCTGCAAGAATATAGCATAAATGGCCGTGAAGTCCACCCGGTTTTTATGACGGCATAACTTTCTCCGGATCGTCGCCGGGCCGGCCTTTCGCCCCGGGCCACCGCCGCTCGCCGGCCAGATTTATATTGATTTATCCGGAGTTTTTGGATAATAAGACCGTATCCCCCGTTGTCATCGAGGTGAGCATGGCGTATGTGGCGGCAATTCTTTTCGGTCTGGTGACAGGCAGCTTTCTGAACGTCTGCATCTACCGCATTCCCCGCGGCCGGTCTATCGTGCGGCCGCGTTCGGCCTGTCCGCATTGTGGCCGCCCCATCCCTTTCTTCGACAATATCCCGCTGGTGAGCTACCTGATTCTTCGCGGCCGCTGCCGCCATTGCGCCGCGCGGATTTCTCCGCAATACCCGGCGGTGGAAACCCTCAACGGCCTGCTCTGGCTGCTGTGCGTCGTTCATTTCGGGCTGAGCCTGTCCGCCCTGTTCTATGCCGTCTTCGCCAGCGCCATGCTGGTGCTGGCCTTTATCGATGTCTCCCACCGCATCCTGCCCCACGGCATCACCTTCGGCGGCCTGGCCCTGGCTGTCGCCTCGGCGCCATGGCAATGGCTGCACCAGGCCCAAAGCCAGCAGCTGGCCATCGCCAATTTCTTCGCGCTCTTCGGCCTGCGCCTGGAAAATCCCTGGTTGATCAGCTGGCTCGACTCCCTGCTGGGCGTCGCCTGCGGGGCAGGCATGCTGCTGGTGGTGGCCATCGGTTATTTCCTCGTGAAAAAAGAGGAGGGCATGGGGCATGGCGATATCGTGATGATGGGTTTCGTGGGCGCCGTTCTCGGTCCACAACTGGCGTTCCTCACCATCCTGATGGGCTCCTTTGCCGGAGCGCTGGTGGGCGTCGTGCTGATCCAGCAAACCCGCGACAGCAAGTACCAGATCCCCTTCGGAACGTTCCTGGGGGGGGCCGCCGTGGTGGTGCTTTTCTGGGGGAATGCCATCCTGCACTGGTACTGGGATCTGATCTGATGAGCAACAAATGGTTCGCTCACAAGTATCGCATCTATATCCTGGGCGGCATCATCACCCTGTCGATCCTTTCCCTGATCGCCATGAACCTTTTTCTGGCGGCCAGCAACCGGGAGCTCAAGCAGATCCGCGACCAGGCCCTGGACGACGTAGCGGCCCGGCAGATCTACCTGGAACTGGACCACTTGCTCCAACCGGATGAACCATCTCCCGATCTGAGCCGGATCCGCGACCGCCTTTACCGCCTGTTCGTCAAGGAGGAATTGCTGGCCCTTCACGTCGTCAGCGTGGACGGCCGCTCCCTGTTCTCCCGCACCGCCGTCCAGCTGTCGGCGGAGATGGCCGAAAAAATGACCCCGGCGGCCCTGCAGACGGCCGCCCCGGCGCCCGAAGAAATCCTCACGGAACAGACCTCCGTCACCGGCCGGCGAGAACTGGACGTGCTGCTGGGCCGGGCCGTCCTCTATTCCCCTGAAGTGCGCCCCCGCTACTACGTCTTTTTCATGATCCAGGATCCCCGGCCGCCGGTCATGAACACCCTCGAACAGATGGTGATGCTGTGCCAGACCATCTTTGTCCTTAGCCTCCTGGTGCTGGTCTGGACCATCCTCCGCAAATCCGTTCGCCCCTACGAGAAGCTTATCAGCGAAATCAAGGCCGCGCCTTCCGCCGCATCCCCGGAGCGGGCCTCGGAATTTCCCGATGAAATTTCCTTCCTGGTAGGCTCCTTCAAATCCGTCATCGACAAGTTGCAGGAGAAGGAAAAAGAGTTGGAATCCATGCACCGGCAGGCCAAAGAACGGGCCGCTTCATCGGAGAAATTCGCCCGGGACGTGCTGGCCGGCATTCACCTGAGTATCATCTCCCTGGATGAAAACGGTACATTCCTGGAAGGCAACGAGGCGCTGGAAGATCTGCTGGGCCGGAAACGGATCGCCTGGCGCAATCTCCATTACGGCGAGATTTTCCAAAATTCCCCACCCCTGAAGGAGGCCATCGACGATTTTTACGGGGATCCCCGTCCGCTGTTCCGTGAAGCCCTGCCCCTAACTCCGCCGGCCGGTGAGTCCCTGGTCGTGGACCTTCATTTATCGCCCCTGACCGATCCCCACGGCGTCTTCTACGGCATGATCGGGGTGCTGGAGGACGTCACCGAATCCGTTCAGTTGCGGCAGAAGATGCAAACCCGTGAAAACCTGGCCGCCCTCGGCGAGATGGCCGCCGGCATCGCCCATGAATTCAAGAATTCGCTGGCCACCATCAGCGGCTACGCCCAACTGCTGCACGGCAACGCCCGCCCCGGCGCCGAGACGAAGCGCACGGCCGCCGTCATTCAGGAGGTGGAGGAGCTGGTCCGTGTCATCAGTGACTTCATGGAGTACGCCCGGCCCATCCGCACCGAGAAAGCACCGCTCT
Source organism: Acidobacteriota bacterium (assembly GCA_016935015.1). Classification (GTDB taxonomy): domain Bacteria; phylum Acidobacteriota; class JAAYUB01; order JAAYUB01; family JAAYUB01; genus JAFGRT01. Next base: position 28,724 of record JAFGRT010000158.1, read on the forward strand.
CGCTGGATGAAGTTCTGCGGGAGGTGCTCGACGCGTTCAGCGAGCGGCATCCCGAGATTGAATTCCGCCGGGAACTGGTTCCGGCGGTAATTCATGGAGAGAAGGCCCTGCTGAAGAAGGCGTTCCAGAATCTGATTCTGAATTCCGTCCAGGCCCTGCAGCGGCAGAAGACGGCCCGCGAAAAACGGGTGGAGGTGCGGATGGAATTTCCCACCGGCCGCCTGGTGGGAATCCAGATCACGGACACCGGCCCGGGTCTGGATACCCGTCATCTGTCTCGTATTTTCACGCCGTTTTTCACCACCCGGCCTGAAGGGACGGGCCTGGGCCTGGCGGTCGTCCAGAAGATCGTCCATGCCCATGAAGGAACTGTCGAGGTTTGGTCCGAACCGGGCCGCGGTTTCGGTGCCCTGATCCGCCTCCCCCTGGCGCCGGACACCTCCCGGCCGACGACCGGATGATGGGGCGCCCCGGGCGAGGAAGATGCCTGCGCGCGGGGCGGGATGTGCTTACTCTTCGAAACGGTATCGCCGCCGCAGGTTCCGGTCGGAGCCGGCATGACGGTGAAATTGCCCATCCCACCAAGTGAAGCGACTGGAAAAATCATTGTAGAATCCGGCCGGGAAAAACATCACGCTGTCCAAACCCGTAAACAAACCGCAATTGCGCAGCAAAGGTCCGGAAGTCAGGAAGAAATCCAGTCCGCCGTCACCATACCAGCCGTCGTGGTGCCCCCAGCGCTGACCGCCGAAACCGCGCCGGCCGTACCAGGCCGGCTGATAGCCCTGGTAAAAATAATAGGGTGATGGGTAGAGGCCGCTGCGACTGAAAGCGGCATAATCCGCCCAGGTAAATTCCGTATTTTCTTCAAACGCATACCGGCGGCGCGGGACCATCTCGTCTTCAGCCTTCTCCGGGGTCACCTCGAAGTGATTGCCGGTAACGGACAATCCGGACGTCAGGGTGAGTCGAACCGGTCCGGAGTTGGCATGTTCCGGTACGCGGACCATTACCAGGTTGTCCTGCCACAGCTGGATCTCCCCCCGGGCGCCGTTGAATTCCACAAAACCGGGGCAGCTATCCGTGCTGACATTGGCGGCCCAAACCACCTGCGGGTTCCCCAGGGTAAAACCTTGTCCCTTGACCACCACTACCGCCCCCGGTGGCGCCGATTCGGGATACACCCCTTCGATCTGTACCGGTGCTCCGCCCGTGATGAACAGAACAGACAACCAACCCCACAGGCTCAACCAAAACATTTTTTGCTTCATTTTGCCACTCCGTCAGTGTTTTTTCCTCTATATATTATCGGTATTTCGCGGCGTATGTTACCTTTTTTTCTAAAAACGGATGAATGCAAAGGACGTTTTGTTAGAAGAAAAACAATAACTCGTGACCCTTGCGTGAAAAATCAAAATAATCGGAGATTTTTTTCAGTCTCAACCGATAATGTCTTATAATGGTTTCAGCAGGCACACAGGTATTCCCTGTCGGACAAAAACCTTTATATCAGATTGACATAGAACGAAAGGACATCTATAATACCAAGTATTGAATCTAACGTTGGAATCGCGTTTTACAGCATTGTGTACCACACGGCATCTATGTATTCTTAACTAAAGGTGTTTAGTGTATCTTATTAATGTAACAGAATCAGGAGGTTATCGAATGGCGAAGAAGTGGATTGCGCTGTTCTTCGTCCTGGCCCTCACGGCATTCTGGTGCCTGGGTATGGACAAGAACGACTTCGAGGAAATCAACTTTGCCCTCGACTCCGACGTCCTTGTGGACGGCTTTCCTTCCATGCTCCGTCTGGCCGACATCATGGCCAATTATCCGGAGTACGTCCTCCTCATCGAGGGGCATTGCGACAGCACGGGAAGTGAAGCCTATAACGACAAGCTGGCGATGAAACGAGTCGATGCCGTAAAGAATTTCCTTATCAAGTATGGGGCCCGCCCCGAACAGGTTGAAGTGGCTGCCCAAGGCGAAAAGGCGCCCATGGCCGACAATGCCACCCTCGAAGGACGCTGGCAGAACCGCCGCGTCGTGTTCACCCTCTACAAGATGGTGGACGGTCGCAAGGTGGAAATCAAGGCCGATGCGCCCATCGCCGACATCCTGCGCGAACTGGCCAAGTATCCGATCCAGGACAAACTGGATGCCCTGGCCAACAAGCAGGATGCCATCCTGGAAAAACTCGCGAAGCTGGACGATCTCGGCTTGATCACCACCAAGCTGACCGAGATGGAAGAAGAAATTGCGGCCCTGAAAGACAAGGTCCGCGCGATGGAAGAAGCGCCGGCGCAAGTCGCCGAGGTTGAAACCGCGCCCCAACCGGAAGCCTTGGAACCCAAGGTGGAAGGTCTTAGTCTGCTCGGCTTCGACATGGGTGTCGACGACGACGGCGACTTCACCATGAACGTGAGCGGTCGGTATTTCCATCGTTTTACGCCGACAACGGCCTTGCAGGCCGGCGCGGAGTACCTGCGCTATCACCCCGACCGGGACGAATTCCAGTTCGACCTCGGTCTGGTCAAGCGCTGGGGCATGTTCCAGATGGGTGCCTTCGGCTCCATGAAACGGGTCAAGATGTTCCCGTTTGATGATCCGGGCGTCCTGGCCCAGGGCGCGGTGATGGCCGAATTGATCTTCGAGAACGTGTCCATCGGCGGTTTCGCGACCCACGCCATGATCCGCGAGGATGTGGTCCACCGCGAGGTGGTCTCCATCAACCGGATCCGCGAAACCTACCTGAACACGCTGGATCAGTACGGCGCCACCTTCCAGTTCGGCCTGCCGAAGGACTTTCTGGTTGAAGGTAACGTCGGCTTCATCAACCGTGGTCCCGAATTCGACACCAAGGTGGGCGGCGTGGTACGCCTCGTGGGTCCCATCAGCGAAAGCTGGGCCTGGTTTGTGGAAGGCGGCTGGAACGAAACGTACATTACCGATGACGACACCGGCCGGTTCGCCGCCGGTATCCGTTTCGGCAAGTGGAAAAGCCCAAAGACCGCCGCCGATTCCCAGGCAGTGCCCATGGATGTCCCGCGGTTGCGTTACGACGTGCGTACGCGTATCGTCCGCACCAACAACGAGCCGCCCGTGGCCGACGCCGGCCCGGACCTCATCATGGTGGATGAGGGCATAATCACCCTGGATGGTACGGGGTCCTACGATCCTGAAGGTGATGAAATCACCTACCAGTGGACCCAGATCCTCGGCCCGACCGTAGATTTGACCGGCGCAACCACGCCCACCCCCAGTTTCTACGGTGAACAGGGACAAACCTATGTGTTCAGATTAACCGTCACCGATTCATACGGAGACATCGGCACGGACGATGTCCGGGTCGTGATCAAGGAAATGCCGCCTCCGGAAATCCTTTTCTTCGTTGCCGAACCGATGGTGGTCTCTCTCGGTCAGCAGTCTCACCTGAGCTGGAAGGTTCTCCATGCGGATGAGCTGCGTATCGAAGCCAACGGAATGGTTTACAACAACCTGGAACGTCCGGAAGGCCACATCAATGTGGTCCCGACCGTCACGACGGCGTACACTATTGTGGCGACGGGAACGGAAGTTGTCACCCAGACCATTACTGTGGAAGTATCCAACGTGGATATCCAGTTCTTCCGCGCCGATCCGAGCGTCATTGCTCTGGGTGAACAGACGCAGCTGAGCTGGAACGTCCTCAACGCCGAGAGTGTGACCATTTCCGGCATCGGCAGCGTGGATGCCGCCGGTTCCGTCATGGTCAGCCCGACCACTACGACCGAGTATGTGCTGACGGCGACTGACGCTTCCAGTGCCACCGTCACTGCGACGGCCACCGTAACGGTTGCGGCGGTTGACATTCAGTTCTTCCGCGCCGATCCGAGCGTCATCGCTCTGGGTGAACAGGCGGAGTTGAGCTGGAGCGTCCTCAATGCGGAGACAGTGGAGATCTCCGGTATCGGTGCCGTGAATGCGGCTGGTTCTACCATGGTCAGCCCCACCACCACCACCGAATACGTGCTCACAGCCACGGATGCCGCTGGCACCACCAAGACCGCAACGATCACCGTCACGGTGTCGGCCGTTGACATCCAGTACTTCCGCGCCGATCCGAGCGTCATTGCCCGCGGTGACGAGGCGCAGTTGAGCTGGAGCGTCCTCAATGCGGAGACGGTAGAGATCTCCGGTATCGGTGTGGTGGATGCGGCCGGCTCGGTGATGGTCAGTCCCAATGACACCACCGCGTACGTCCTGACCGCCACCGATGCGAACGGCTCCACCGTTACCTCGACGATTACCGTAACGGTACAGACCGTCAGCATCGTCTACTTCGATGCCGAACCGGCCATGATCCAGCAGGGCGGCATTGCCACCCTGACCTGGCTGGCGGCCAACGCCGAAGAGGTCGAACTCGACGGCGTGGCGGTGGATGCGCACGGATCCATGGATGTGAATCCGACGCAGACCACGACCTACACCCTGGTGGCCCGCGCCGCCGGCGTGGAGGTGAACGCCCAGGTGATCGTGGAAGTAGCCGGACCGGAAGTGCTGTTCTTCGTCGCCAATCCGGACACCATCGGCCCGAGCGAGACGGCCATGTTGTCCTGGAAGGTGGCCAACGCCCTCAGTGTCGAGATCGACAACGGCGTCGGCACCGTGGATGCGGATGGCAGCGTACCGGTCAATCCCGCCGTCACCACCACGTATACCCTGACCGCCACCGGCGGTGCCGGGGCGGTGGTTACGGCCCAGGTCGTCGTCAGCGTTGTGTACGACGTCCAGGTGCTGTTCTTCCATGCCGATCCGAGCGAACTCATCCTCGGTGAGTCCACCACCCTCAGCTGGGGTGTGGCCAACGCCACCTCCATCTCCATCGAGGGTGGCGGCGACACGTGGGAATTCACCGATCCGGCGACCTCCAGCCTGACGGTGACGCCCGCGGCCACCACGACCTACACCCTCACCGCCACGCGCGACGTGGACGGCGTGGTGGATACGGCCACGGCCCAGGTTGTGGTGACGGTGATCCCGGCCAACAAGCCGCCGGTTGCCTTCGCCGGTCTGGATCGCGTCCTCTCCTCGGTGGGCAACATCCAGCTGAACGGCACCGGTTCGTTCGACCCGGATGGTCCGTACGAAGAACTCACCTTCTTCTGGCAGATCGTCAACAATCCCGAAGGTGCGGGTACCCTGAGCGATCCGACCAGCGATCAGCCGGTCCTGAGTGCTCCGATCAAGGGCACCTACGTCATCCGGCTGGTGGTCACCGACAAGAACGGTGAAGGTCTGTCGGATCAGGATGAGGTGATCGTCCGGATCTTCTAGCCGGTAAGCGGTAACGCTTACTCATTCCGAAACCTGCGGGCACCGGCCCGCAGCATGGCCCGCCCGGTCCGCCGGGCGGGCTTTTTTTTACCCACTCCGCCCTTGTCCTGAAAGTCCGAATCGGCTAGAATCGAAGCCGGCCGTATTTCACCGAAAGGACCCATGGTCATGATCAGAGAAAAAATCGAGCAAGCGTTTGCCATCCTGCAGGAAAAAAATGTGGACCTGTGGCTGATATTCGGCCGCGAATCCCACACCACCCATGAGCCGTGCGCCGACCTGGTGGTGGGAGCGGCCTACACCTGGCAGTCGGCCTTCATCCTGACCCGCACTGGCCGGAGCATCGCCATCGTCGGCAATCTGGACGAAGCGGAATTCCGGAAACGGGGCGAGTATGACACTGTCATCGCCTACAAGGGAGGCATCCGGGAAGACCTGCGGCGCGTGCTCAGCGAGCTGGATCCGCAACAGATCGCCATCAACTACTCCCTGGACGACCCCACGGCCGACGGTCTCACCCACGGCCTGTACCTGCTGTTGCTCCAGCTGCTGGAAGGCACTCCCTATGCCGGGCGCCTGATCCCGGCGGAATCCGTCATCGCCGCCCTGCGCGGGCGGAAATCGGCCGAGGAGCTGCGCCGCATCCGCCACGCCATCCGTGAAACGGAGGACCTCTACGCTGCCGTCGACGAATACCTGCGGCCGGGTTTGACGGAGCGGGAAGTGCATGAGTGGCTCCTGGACCGCGCGCGGGAGAAGGGGTACGAAACCGCCTGGGCGGTGGAACACTGCCCGGCGGTGTTCACCGGCGTGCCCGAAGCGGGCGAAGCCCATACGGGTCCCACCCACAAGAAGATCGAACGCGGGCACGTTCTGAACATGGATTTCGGCCTGAAAATCAGCGACTACTGCTCCGATCTGCAACGGACCTGGTACGTGTTGCGCGAAGGGGAAACAGCGGCCCCGCCCGAGGTTGAAAAGGGCTTCCGGGCGGTGGTGGATGCCATTGCCAAGGCGGCCGCATTCGTACGGCCCGGCGTGGAAGGCTGGAAAGTTGACGATGTGGCCCGCCAGCACATCGTGTCGTGCGGTTTCGATGAATATCCCCATGCCCTGGGGCACCAGGTGGGCCGCTCGGCCCACGATGGTGCCGGCCTGTTCTGCCCCCGTTGGGAGCGATACGGCAACCTCCCTTACCTGCCCGTGGAAGAAGGTCAGGTCTACACCATCGAACCGCGGGTCCACATAGCGGGCTACGGTGTAGCCACGGTGGAGGAGATCATCGTCGTCACCCGGGATGGCGGCCGGTTCCTGTCGTCTTTCCAGCGGGAAATCTGGCTGGTGCATTGAGCGGCATGGTCGCACCCATCGAGATCCCCTGCCCCATCTGCCGCGACGCCCGTCCCAAGGCGCGCCTGTTCCCCTTGGCCCTCTCCCGGGAACACGTGTACGGTCTGGTGCGCTGTGTCGCCTGCGGCACGAGATATTTCCGGCCTCTACCCGACGCGGCGGCGTTGGCCGCCTTTTACCATTCCGGCTATTTTGCCACCTTCCACGTCGACAAGCTCGCCGGCAAGGGCCGCGCCTTTGCCCGGCGCCACCTGGCCGGGCGGCCGGCCGGTCGCTTTCTGGACGTGGGGTGCGCCATCGGTGCGTTCCTGGAGGGGGTGCGGCAGACCTCGGGTTGGCAGGTTCAGGGGGTGGAGCTGGGGGCCAGCGGCGTGAAGTACGCCCGGGAAAAATACGGCTTGGACGTTCATCACGGCAGCCTGGCCTCGGCCGCCTACCCCACGGCCCATTTTCAGTACGTCCATGTCAACAACGTCCTGGAGCACGAAACAGATCCGGTGGGCTTTCTGGCGGAATGCCGCCGCATCCTCGAGCCGGGCGGCACCCTTTTCCTGTCCCTGCCCAACGGCGACAACGATTGGCGCCCCCTGGCCCGCTATTACCGGGAGGAAGGCCGTCCGCCCCTCAGCAAGGACGGACATCTTTTTTTCTTTCCGCCGTCAGCCATCCGCCGGCTGCTGCAGGAGAGTGGCTTCGCCATCCGCCACCAGCGGACCTACGGCTTCCAGCGCGGCCTGGCCAACGCCGGGCTGCGACCGCGCAAGCGGCACTGGAAGCGCGTGTACACTCCCCGACCCACCCCGCCGGTGCCCGACACACCGCCCGATATCCGGGCGGTGTCGGGTCGACCGCATTCGGAAGCCTACTACGACTTTCGGCTGTGGAAAATTTACACCGGTCTGCCGGGCCTGCATTCCCTTGGCCTGGACTTCCTGTTTCTGCTGACCGCCGTCTAGCGGGGCGGCTGTAGCTGCCATCGTCAGGAGGATGGACCCGGTTTCGACCGGCCCATACGTTTCGCCCACTGGCTCCGGGCCAGCGCCTGCATGTCCTCGATGGTATCCACTTCGTCCATGATCTCCAGGCCCAGCAGGGTTTCCACGATGTCCTCCATGGTCACCACGCCGGCCGTGCCACCGTATTCGTCCACCACCAGGGCCATGTGCTCGCGCCGGTCGAGAAACATCTCAAACAGGCGCGACAGGGACATGGCTTCGGGCACCGTCAGCAGCTCCCGCCGCAGGTTCCGCAACGGCATGTCCGCCTGGTCCCGGGCCGAGGCCAGCAGGATATCCGACTTGAGCACATAGCCGGTGACATGGTCCAGGTCCCGCCGGTAAAGGGGAATCCGCGAGAAGACGAGGGTGTCATGATTCCGGACGGCGTCTTCGGCTGTACCCGCTTCGTCCAGGGCGAGCATGACCGTACGGGGAGTCATGACGTCCACCGCCCGCAGTGCCTGGAAGCGAAACAGGCTCTTCAGGATGCGGGACTCCTCCTGAGCCAATACCCCGGTTTGCCGGCCCAGATCGGCCATGGCGGTAAACTCCTCGCGACTGGGGACATGGGTTGGCCGGCCCCGGGCGATCAGCCGGGTAATGCCCATGGACAGCCAGACGAAAGGTACCATGATGGTGATCAGTCCCCGCAGCAGCTGGCCGGCACCGGGGGCCATCTGTCGCCAGTAGAGGGCACCCAGAGTCTTGGGGATGATCTCCGACAGCACCAGAATCAACAGGGTCAGCACAGCCGAAGCAACCCCCACATACGTGCTGCCGAACACCACCGCCGCCTGGGCACCGGCGCCGGCCGCGCCGACAGTATGGGCGATGGTATTGAGGCTGAGGATGGCCGCCAGGGGCCGGTCCACGTCACGCTTGAGATGGCGGAGACGCCGGCCGGTCACAGGCAGACGCTCCTCCAGGGCGGCGATATAGGACGGCGTCACACTGAGGAGCACGGCTTCCAGAATGGAGCACAGAAAGGAAAAAGCCAGGGCGATCAGCACGTAAACGACCAGTAGAATCATGACCGACTCCGGTGTATCCCATGCCGGGTTTATGCATGATCCGCCAGAACCGCTGCCGTCAGGCGAGGCATGACCTCGGCGAAGGGTCCCTGCAGGAAAATATCCGTCAGGTGGTCCGTCAGCATCGTGGGCGACAGGTTCAGCTCGATGAGCATTGCCCCACCCTGCTTGGCCTCCACAGGGATCATGCTGGCCGGGCTGACCTCCGCCGACGTCCCCGCCACCAGCAGCACGTCACAGCGCGAAGCCAGGCGGAAGGACTCCTCCAGGGCCTGGGGCGGAATCATCTCGCCGAAAAAAACAAAATCCGGCTTGAGGATGCGCCCGCACCGGCACTGTGGCGGCGTGTGCGCCATGACACCGGCATCCCGGATAGAGTAAAATTGCCGGCAGTCCAGGCAAACCAGGCGGTGCATGTTGCCGTGGAATTCGATAACCTGCTCGCTGCCGCCGGCCTGGTGCAGGTTGTCGATGTTCTGGGTGATGACCGCTTCCAGCTTGCCGGCAGCCTCCAGGCGGGCCAGGGCCCGATGCCCCTCGTTGGGTTGGGCGTCGCCGTAATCGCGGATCAATTCATCGATGAACTGCCAGACCTTGCGGGGATTCCGCAGGAAGTTCTCGATATAGGCATATTCCCGGATGTCGTACCGGCTCCAGATGCCGCCGGGGGATCGGAAATCGGGCAAGCCGGACTCCACGGAGACGCCGGCGCCCGTCATGGCCACCGTCAGACGGGAGCGGCGGAGCTGGTCGGCAGCCTGGGCAAGCAAGTGTTCGTCAGGCATGACGTCCTCCGGAAAAGACCGGCCGCAAGGGCCATGGATTACTTTCATTGTCTACCACGACGCCGCGAAGCACAACCGTTTTTCGGAAAAACGCCCGGGCGGCCGGGGACCACGGGAAGCCCAACCGCCGATTGCATCCCGTCAGCGCTTGCAGTATACTGGGAAGTCGATTTGCGGAGTGGACCATGGAACAGACCGCCGCCATCCTGACCGATGCCCATCAGCGCGTGATCCGCTACCTGCGGATCTCCGTCACCGATCGCTGCAATCTGCGCTGCCGCTACTGCATGCCGCCGGAAGGAGTGCCGGATCTGCGCCACGAAGACATTCTGCGCTATGAGGAACTGCTCCGGTGCGCCCGGGTGGCCGTCACTTTGGGCATCCGCAAGGTACGGATAACAGGCGGTGAACCGCTGGTCCGCAAAGGCCTGGTGCCGTTCATCGGCCACCTGGCGGAGATCCGCGGCATCGACGACCTGGCGCTGACCACCAACGGCACCCTGCTGCGGGAGTACGCCCCCGCCCTCAAGGCCGCCGGATTGCGACGCGTGAACATCAGCCTGGACACCCTGCAGCGGGATCGCTATAGCCACATCACCCGTCGTGACGCCCTCCCGGCGGTTCTGGACGGCATCGCCGCCGCCCGGGAGGCCGGTTTGCGGCCCATCAAGATCAACGTGGTGGTCATGCGCGGCGTCAACGATGATGAAATCCTCGATTTCGCCCGCCTGACCCTGAACGATCCCCTCATCGTCCGCTTCATCGAGCTGATGCCCATGGGTCAAGGAGAATGGAACGGCAGCGGCGATTTTCTGTCGGGCGAGGAAGTGCTGACCCGCCTGAACGCCTCCTTCAGCCTCCGCGAAGCCGCCGAAAATCTGGATCCGGCCAGCGCCAATCGCCTGTACCGCCTGGACGGCGCCACCGGCCAGGTCGGGATCATCACGCCGCTGAGCCATCACTTTTGCCGGTTGTGCAACCGTCTGCGCATCACCCCTGACGGCTGCCTGCGGACCTGCCTGTTCAGTGAGACGGAGACGGATCTCAAGCCCGTCTTGCGCGGCGGCGGCAGCGATGAGGACCTGGCCGCCGTCTTTCGCCGCAGCGTACGGGACAAGCCCACGGGCCACGGCCGGGTTGCCGGGGTGTGGCGGAAATGCAATTCCAACATGTCTCGCCTCGGTGGCTGACGCGGCACAACAACAGGGAGGGACCGGGTGGAATTCCTGCTGGAAGCATTGCAACGGGCCGCCGAACTCACCGTCGGCGGGGATCCGGATCTCTATTCCGCCGTCTGGATTTCCCTAAAGGTCAGCCTCATTGCCATTCTCCTCACCACTCTGCTGGCGATACCGTCCGGATTTGCCCTGTCCACCCTCTCCTTTCCGGGCCGTAACCTGCTCATCGCCGCCTGTCAGACTTTGATGGCCCTGCCGACCGTCGTCATCGGCCTGCTGCTGTACACCCTGTTCTTCCGCCAGGGCCCGCTGGGCACACTGGGGCTCCTTTTCACCCCTACCGCCATGGTCGTCGGTCAGGTGCTGTTGACCCTGCCCCTGGTCATTGCACTGGTGTACGCCGCCTTGCAGCAAATCGACCGGCGCTATCTGGAAGAGGCGTGGCTGCTGGGTGCCGGACCCTGGCAACGTCTTCTGGTACTCTTGCGACAAGGACGCATCGCCTTGGTCGTCGCCATATTCACCGGTTTTACCCGCGCCATCTCCGAAGTCGGCTCGGCCATGATGGTGGGCGGCAATATCCGCGGCGTGACCCGCAATATCACGACCAGCATTGCCTTGGAGACCAGCAAGGGTGAGTTTGCCCTTGGCATCGCCCTGGGCCTGATTCTGGTGTTCATCGCCTTCTGCTCCCAGATCCTGATCCTCAGCCTGAAACGGAGGCTCGATGCTCGGTAAACTCAGCGTGCGCCGGGTGGACATCCGCCGGAACGGCCGGCACCTGCTTCATGTCCATGACCTGACAGTAGGACCGGGCGAGATCGTTGCCATTCTCGGCGAAAACGGAACGGGCAAGACCTCCCTGTTACGCATCCTGGCCGGTCTGGATACGGATTTTCAGGGTGACATCCGCTACAACGAGCAGATCGCCCCGGCGTTTTTCCGTTCGCGGCAACGCCCCCGGCAACTCCTGCTCGTGCCGCAGGATCCGGTGATGTTTGCCTGTTCCGTGGAAAAGAATATCGACTACGGCCTGCGCCGGCTGGGCATGGCGGCCGCGGAGAGGCGGGAGCGGGTCCGGGCGGCCCTGGAGTTCATGGGTATCCCTCATCTGGCCGGCCGGCGGGCCATGGAACTTTCGGGCGGCGAGACCAAACGCGTGGCGCTGGCGCGGGCCCTGGTGCTGAGGCCCCGCTTTCTGTTGCTGGACGAACCGTTTTCCGGAATCGACCGGGCCGGCCGGGTATCTCTGGAAGAGCGCCTGCGCGCCATGGTGACGACAGGCACCATCCAGGCCCTGCTATTCACCACGCACCAGCAGGGGGTGGCACTGCGCCTGACGGAAACCATCCTGCACATTCACGACGCCCGCCTGCTCCCCTACCAGCCGCTGAACATCTATCGGGGCCAGGTCGTCCAAACCAAGGATCACCGGCTGTTCGAGACCGGCGGCGTCCGCCTGTTCATCCCCCCTTTCGAACGTCCGCCGCGGCTGGTGCACATCCCGCCCACCGATATCATCCTCAGCCGCCGGCCCGTGCACAGCACCGCCCGCAATCACCTCGAGGGTCACATCGACGGACTCTCCCGGCGAGGCGATCTGGTGGACGTCACCGTGCAGGCCGGAATCGCCGTGGTGGCGCGCATCAGCCTGCCGTCTCTGCAGGAATACGGGCTGACCGTGGGTAACCGGGTACATCTTTACTTCAAGATTTCGGCCATCCAGTATCCCGGCCAGACGGACCAGGAGTCGCGGGTCGAGGTAGCCGCCGCCCCCGGCCTGGCAGACCCGCGCCCCGAATGGCCACCAAACGAATCGTCCTGATCTTAAGCCGAGCCTCCTCCCATGCCCGAGCACGCAAAAAGGGCGACCGAGGCTGGTTGCCCCGGCCGCCCGACAGAATCTCTCAGCACGAACTGACGAATTATTTCTTCTCTTTTTCCTCATCCGGTTTGGATTTCGGCGACATCCGCACTGGCATGGACCGCCCGCGCATGGGTGAGGACGCCTGACCGGAACCCACCTGGATTTCATCGATCTTGTCGGTGAAGATTTCCACGTTGTATTTCTTGAACAGTTGCTCCCGGATGCCGTCCACTTTCTGCTGGCGCATTTCGGACATCAGCTTGTTCTGAATGCGCGCCTTTACCTCGTCAAATGGAGACTGTTCGGCCGGTTTCTTGTCCTCGAGACGGATGATATGGTAGCCTAACGGCGTCTTGATCGGGTCGCTGATCTCGCCCGGATTCATGGCGAAGGCCACACTTTCGAATTCCGCCGGCATGCGGTTTCTGGAAAAATAGCCCAGGTCACCGCCCCGGTCCCGGGTTCCCCGCTCGGAGGAATACTTTTTGGCCAGTTCGTTCCAGTCACCACCCTGATTCAGTTCCGCCTTGACCTGATTGGCCTCTTCCTCGGTTTTCACCAGGATATGGCTGGCCTTGATGCGTTCCTGCTCGGCGAACTCTTCGGGATGGTCCTCGTAGTATTTGCGGCAGTCGGCTTCGGTAACCTGAATATCCTGGGTCATGTTTTTCATGAATTCGGCATACAGGACGCGGTCGACATAACTGTTGATCTTTTCCTGCACATCGGGCTGTTCCATGTAGCCCTGCGCCTTGGCCTCCATGGAGAAAAGACTCCGATCCACCAGGTTGCGGACATACTGTTCTTTCTTTTCGGGCGTATTGAAGTGAGCCACAAACTGTGGGGGAATCCGGGCAAACTCGGCCTTTATTTCGGCCAGAGTCACGGTGCGGTCGCCGATCTTGGCAACGAGTTCCTGATCGGTCAGCTCGCGTTTATTCTCCGCCGGCGGGGCCGGTTCCTGGGCCCAGACTATCGCCCCGGACAGGATCACGCTCGCCAGCAGGATCATGACGATTTTCCTTGCTTCCATACCCTATAATCCTCCTTAAGATTTTAAAGATTCCATATATAGCTGATTTCCATGCCCAGTACAAGGATAAAGTGCCTGTGCCGGTTGACGGAAGTGAATCTTGCAAAGCCGCAACCATATTGATAAAATTGTTATGATGAATCAGTTATCCGAAAAGTCGAACAAAACTGATCCGCCGCTGGAATTTCAGCTCCCGGGTCGCCGTGAATTCCAGGTGCTGGGCATTCTGTGGGCCGAGCATCCCCTGTCCGTGCAGCAGGTTCGGGACCGATTGTCCGCCGAAATCCCCTTGGCCTACACCACGGTGATGACCATCCTGGATCAACTCTATCGCAAACGGCTGGTCCATCGGAACCGTGCCGGTCGGGCGTACCGGTACCGGCCGGCTCATGAACGGGACTTCGTTTGCCGTTCACTGGTAGCCGGTTTCGTCGCTGATTTTTTTGATTCCGATCCGCAACGAGTCCGGACCCTGCTGGCCGAGCTGGACGGCCGTCCATCCGCTACCGTCGAAGCCCCACCTCGCCCGCCGGCCGCAGCCCCGCATTCTTCGCCACCGGATCCGGCTCCATCGTGCAATGCGGACGAGACGGATCCCGGCTGGGGCGACGATGACGCATTCCTGCTCTGATCCCTCGTCGGCGCCGCGTCGGATTGGGATATTGACTCCGTGCGGGTGAATGGATATAAACGGCTCTTGATCCCGCATGCATTGGGGACGGCCCCTGCCCGGGGCGAAAAGGAGAAATGGATGAAGGCGTTGATTCTTGCCGGCGGAAAAGGGGAAGGCCTGCTGCCATTGACCTGCAATTACCCCAAACTCATGGTGCCCATCGGCAACATTCCCTTTGTTTTCTATCAATTGGATGCCATCAAACGTGCCGGCATCAAGGAAGTCATCATCTGCCTGACCTATCAGCCGCGACGACTGCGGGAGTTGCTGGGCGACGGCGCCAATTACGGGGTTGTGGTGCACTACACCAACGAACCCGAACCGCTGGGCACGGCCGGCGCCATCAAGAACGCCGAACCCATGATCGACGAAACCTGCCTGGTTTTGAACGGCGACATCCTGCCCGCCATCAACTTGCGCAAGGTGCTGGAAAAGCATTTTCAGAAAAGATCCCTGGCCACCATCGTCACCAGCCCGGTGGAAGATCCGGAGGAATACGGCATCATTCGCCAGAATCGCCAGCACATGATCACCCGCTTCACTGAAAAACCGGGTGATGCCGTTGAGCAGCGCGGGCGGGTCAATGTGGGCCTTTACGTCTTCAATCGGGAGATTCTGGATCTCATCCCCGCCGGCCGACGATTTTCCATTGAACAGGACCTCTTCCCCCAGCTGATCTCGCACCGCCACCGGTTGTATGCTTACAACACCCGGGAATACTGGCTGCATCTGGAGGATCCCGGTCGCTACCTGCAGGCGAATTTCGACGTCATGGCCGGCCGGATCCGGATTCCTCGATTCTACGGCCTGTTTCAGAAAGAGACCCGGGAATATGCCGCCGGTTGCCGGGTGGATGAAAAATCCTTTGTGGATCCGAGTTGCCTCATCAAATCCGGGGTTATCATCGAGAATTCCGTCATCGGGGCCCACTGCCGCATCGAGCAGGATGTTCACATCAAGGACACCGTCATTCTGCCCGGCACTCGCCTCAAACGAAATTCCCTGCTGCGGTACAGCATCGCCGGCAAAAACTGCGTGATCGGGCAGTACGCCCGAATCACCCGGGGGACCATCCTGGGCGACAAAACCGTTATCGCCGACCACAGCAAACTGTAAGATCAGGGATGGTCCGGGAGTCGACGGCACGTGACCCGTTGGCGGCCGGACCCGTTCATGGCCGGCGTTCGAAACGACAACAAGGAGAATCGATACCATGGAACGGAACCATCGCCGTCTGCTGCTGATGATCTGCCTGCTGACCGTTTCGGCCGTCTGCCTGGCCGTCAAACCACTAACGGTGGAGGACATCTACGGCGGCGCCTCCTTGCAGGGCCGATCGCTGCGCCAGCTCCAGTGGAGTTCCGACGGGAAAAGGCTCGTCTACTTCGATCCGTCGGCGGAGTCCGACCAGGGCGCATTCATGAGTGTGGATCCGCTTACAGCCCGTTCGCGCGTGCTGGTCTCCCTGGCAACTCTCCAGGGCAAGTTCTCGACACTGGCGGCCCTGGCAGCCAACCGCGGCGATTCGGCCGACGAGTTCAGCCAGTTCCATCTTGCACCGGAGGAAAACCGCCTGCTGTTCATCTACAAGGGCGATATCTACGAATACGCCCTGTCCGGCGGCAGGCTCCTGCGCTGGACCTACACACAGCCGGCAGAAGACGCCGTGGGTTACAGTCCGAACGGCGAGATCATCTCCTTTGTCCGCGAGCATAATATGTTTCTGCTGGACACTACCACCGGTACCGAACTTCAGTTGACCACCGACGGCCACGGCAACCTGACGTACGGCACCACCGACTGGGTGCTGGAAGAGGAGCTCGGCCTGACCAGAGGATACTGGTGGTCACCCGATTCCCGCTACCTGGTGATCCTGTGCCTGGACGAATCCCAGGTGCCGGAATACCCCCTGGTGGATTGGGACAACCGGCACGCCACCCCCGAATTCCAGAAATACCCCAAAGCCGGCGACCCCAATCCGGTGCCTCGCCTGTACCTGTATGACACCATCAAGGGGGAAGTCGGTCGACTGCCCGTGGGGGGAAAGGATCATCACTACCTGGCCCGGGTGCAGTGGGCTCCCAACTCAAAGCATATTGTTATCCAAACCCTGGACCGGCCGCAGCAGAACCTGCGCCTGCTGTTGCTTTCCACCGAAACGTCCGACATCAAGGTCATCCTGACCGAGACCGATCCCGCCTGGGTCAATGTCCATGACCTGCTCTACCTGTTCAAGGACCGGGACGAACTCATCTGGGGCTCAGAGCGCGAAGGCTATATGCACCTTTTCCGCTACAAATTTGACGGCACCCTCGTCGGCCGGCTGACCCAGGGCGATTTCAGTGTAACGGCCTTCCAGCACACCGATGAGTGGCAGGAAATCATCTATTTCACCTGCAACCGGGATAACGCTTTCGAGCGGCATCTCTATTCCCTAGATCTTAAAAAGAATACTTTACAGAGATTGACCAGCCGGCCGGGAACGCACAAGGTCCACATATCGCCCCGCGGCGAATACTACGTGGATGAATTCACTACGGCCGTCACCCCCCCGGATTACCTGACCGGGACGTTAACGGACATCGCGGGGGGGCAGTCCTTCTTTGGGACCGATGCCGCGGTCTATGCGGGCTATGATTTTTCGTCCTTCGAATATGTCACCATCCCGGCCGACGACGGCACGAACCTGCCCGCACGTCTGCTGAAACCGCCCGCCTTCGATCCCGCGCACCGCTATCCGGTCCTTATCTACGTCTACGGCGGGCCCCACGCCCAGGTGCTGGCACGTGACTGGTCCGCCACTTACTTCCTCTGGCATCAGCTGATGGCTCAACAGGGCTTCGTCGTCTTTTCCCTGGACAACCGCGGTGCCGGCGGATACGGCAAGAAGTGGGAACAGAGCATCCGACACCGGTTGGGGGAGATGGAATTGGCCGATCAGATGGCCGGCGTCCGTTATCTACGCTCCCTCCCCTGGGTGGATTCGTCCCGTATCGGAATCTGGGGCTGGAGTTACGGCGGCACCATGACCTGTCTGGCCCTGTTTCGCCAGCCCGGGGTATTCGCCGCCGGAGCGGCCGTGGCCCCGGTGACGGACTGGCGCAATTACGACACCATCTACACCGAGCGGTATATGGGACAGCCCCACGAGAATCCTACCGGCTACCAGGAATGCTCACCACTCACCCACGCCGGCGGACTGGCCGATCCGTTCCTGCTGATTCACGGTGTCGCCGACGACAACGTCCACTTCCAGAACGCCGTTCAGCTGACGGACGCCTTGATTCGAGCAAACAAACCGTTTGATCTGATGATTTATCCCCGGCAACAGCATGGCATACGGGAGCGGCAGTCCCGCATTCACCTCTTCAACCGGTTGACGGATTTTTTCAAGACCCATCTCCAGCCCGGAAAATAATAGTAAGGCTTTTGCGCAAGGCCACTCTTGCCAATGTCCTGAAATGGTTCTATAATTGAGACATATTTACCGGATCACGACGCACCCGGCAGCGCGGAAACGGGCACCGGGCGATCAGACACTCTCAGACCATTCTGGAGCCGTGGATGGTGGAATACCCCTTCATGCAGCATGATCAGCTGACGATGCAACTGGATTCCCGCTTCACATTGGTACGGATTTATCACCAGTTGTGCGTAGTCCAGCTGCAGCGCATGCTGACCCACGAGACTAACAACGCCCTGACCGGTCTGAGCGGTTACGCCCAGATGGCCCTGCGCCTGCGCAAGGAAGAAACCTATCTCAAAGCAGCTGAAGCATTTAACGAGGGGCTCGCCGCTCTCCAGCGTCAGCAGCAACATGTCAATTTTTTTGCCCGGGAAGCGCCCGATGAGCTCAATCCCATGGATCCCATGGTCAGCATTCGCATGGTGAGCGAACTTCTGACCAATTATCTGTCCAAGCGCAACATCCGGCTGGACATCAGGGTCGAGAAGAGCGGAGTCATCGACGGCAATCCCGTCTTGCTGGGCATGGTGGTGCTGAGTTGCGTGTGGGACGCCGCCGGTCGTATCCTGCAGGAAGGTGGGGCCGGCCGGCTACAGATTTCGCTGCATCGCCAGGACAACCGCGTTTGCCTGCATTTCCGGGATTCGGCCCGACAGCCCTGGACATTGCGCCCCCAGACCTGCTCTGCCACCCTGAGTCTGGCGGACACATCCGATCTGCGCTTTGCACTGGCCAGCCCGACATTGGCCATCATCGCCGGAATTCTCGGCGGCCACTGGTCGAGCACCGATGAATCGTCCGACCGGGAGCTGGTTCTCACGATTCCCTGTCTGCGTCCGATGCAGGGATCTGACCGTCCATCCACGCCAGATAGTCCCGTGCCCCATCCCTCACCCCCAGAAAAATGATCTCCGGCACCTCGTAGGGATGAAGATCGCGCAAGCGTTCGGCCAGGCGGGGGAACACGTCTCGGAACGTCTTGATCACCAGCAGCGATTCCGAGTCACGGCGCAACTTCTCCCGCCAGATATAAAAAGAGGTCAGAGTGGGAATGACATTGACACACGCCGCCAGTCCTTCCTGCACCAGCCGGCCGGCCAGAGTTTCGGCCTGCTCCAGGGTATCCGTGGTGCACAGCACCACGCCCGCCTCTCTCATGGTTGCCTCCTGTCCGCAAATTTTCGTCAGGGTCCTCTCGGGAAGTATTGCAAAGCGGCCCGTCTTCCCTTATGATTATTATAACAAAGGTGATGAGGATTTTTGGCCGGCATGAAAAATCGACACCGAACGGTGCGCAAAGAATTATGCCTGATACTGGTCATCCTTTTTTGTCTGGGCCTCATCGGCTTCGCCATCTTCGGCGACAGCGGGTGGTTGCGGTTGCAGGCCCGACAGCGGCAGTACGAGGATCTGCAGGCGGAAATCAGCCATCTGCAACTGCGCAACGAGGCCCTGAAGGTCCGCATTGACAAGCTGGCCGAGGATCCGGACACGGTGGAACTGGAAATCCGCAAACGGCTTCTGCGGATCAAGCCGGGCGAAACCGTTTACCAGATCACGCAGCCGGAGGAGAATCATGACCACGACTCCGGATCTCGATAAATTTCGGGGCCTACTGCTGGGAGCCATTGTCGGTGACGCCCTGGGCATGCCTTACCAGTTCTTGCACCCCCAGGTGGTGCGCGAATCCTTCAGCCAACCGACGGCCAGCTACCAGCGAGCGCCGGCCGGCCATGTCAATGCCGGAGCCGAGCGGGGACAATACACCGACGAAACCCAGTTAATGACCATCGTCATCGAATCCATGCTGGAAAGCGGCGACCTGGATCCGCCGGCCATCGCCCAAACCATGCTCCGCATGTACACCGACGACGAATGGATCACCCCGGGCCGTTCCATCGTCGCCGCCTGTCGCAATCTGGACAAGGGCCGAACCTGGCATGCCGCCGGCGGTCTGCGCGACGGCAGCAAGCCGCTGGCCATGGTGCCTCCCATCGTGCTGCGCTTTTTCACCAACATCGACGCCATCCTCCACCACAGCGCCTCCCTGGCGCGGATCATCCTGGTGGAACCGCGCGTGCTCAAAGGCTGTTCCTGTTTCGGACTGTTGCTCAAGAATATCCTGATGTGCCGCGATCCGTACGATCTTGAGGAGGCGGTACGCCGCACGGCCGCCTACATGGAAGACAGCTCCCCCTCTTTCCGCGACATGCTGCAGTGGGTTCTGACTCTGTTGGACACCGACATCGACGAGGGGCTGCAGGAACTGGGCACCGGTTACAGCATCCTGGAGAGTCTGTTCGCCTCGCTGTTCGCTTTTCTTAAATTTCCGGATGATTATGGCCGGGCCGTGTCGCATGTGGTTTACCACGGCGACTCGTCGGATGTTACTGGTTTCATCACCGGGGCTTTTTGTGGCGCCTACGCCGGCTATGCCGCCATTCCCGAGCCGCTGGTGAACGGGCTGAAAGACAGTCAGTTTTTTCTGGATCTGGCGGAGGCATTCTATGACGCCGTCTCGACTCAGCCCTCGTAGCCGTATTGCTTGAGTTTCAGGCGCAGCGTTTTGCGATCCAGACCGAGCACGCGCGCAGCCTTGGATTTGTTTCCCTCCACCGCCTTCAGAACACGCAGGATGTACAACCGCTCCACTTCCGCCATGGGTAGCAGCTCGCTCTCCTCCGTCTCGGGCAACATACGCTCAAGGTACTTGTCCCGCTTTGCCCCTGCCCGGATTCGTCCGGGGAGATTGTCGGGACCGATGACATGGGTCGCCGCCAGGGTGGCGACGGACTCCACCACGTTTTCCAGCTCGCGAACATTGCCCGGCCAGTCATAGGCCTGCAGCATCACCATGGTCTCCCGGGCCAGCCTCAGGGGAGACTGCCGATTGCGGGCGATGTAATCTTCCAGAAAATACTCCACCAGCTGGGGGATGTCCTCTTTGCGCTCCCGCAGGGGCGGCAGATGCAAATTCACCACATTCAGCCGGTAATACAGGTCCTCGCGGAAAAGGTTTTTTTCCACCATCTGTTCCAGATTTCGGTGGGTGGCCGCCAGGATGCGGACATCCACCCGAATGGGCCGGGTGGAGCCGACGCGTCGGATTTCGCCATCCTGCAGAACCCGCAGAAGTTTGGACTGCATATTGTGGGGCATTTCACCGATTTCATCCAGCAAGCAGGTGCCGCCGTTCACCGCCTCGAAAATGCCCATGTGAGTCTTGTCGGCCCCCGTGAAGGCCCCTTTTTCGTAGCCGAACAGCTCACTTTCCAGCAGGGATTCCGTCATGGCACCGCAATTAATGGCCAGAAAAGGTTTGTCGCGGCGGTAGGAGTTTTCGTGGATGGCCCGTGCCACCAGCTCCTTGCCCGTGCCGCTTTCCCCGATAATGAGGACAGTGGTCTCGGTGTTGGAAACCCGGCCGATGAGTTTGAACACTTCAATCATGGCTTCGGACTGGCCGATGATCTGATTGGTGGAACGTTTCACCGTCCGGACCGGTTCAATCTTGATGGATTCCTGAATCAGGCTCCGCTTCTCCAAGGCGTTCTCCACCACCCGGCGGATCTTTTCAATTTTGAACGGTTTGGAGATGAAATCAAAGGCGCCGGCGCTGATGGCATCGATGGTCACGGCACTGTTGCCGAAAGCCGTCACCACGATGACCATGGTCTCCGGTCGCCGCTCCTTGATGGATTTGAGCAGCTCGATGCCGTTCATCCCGCTCATCCGGACATCGGTGATGACCAGTTCCTGCGGTTCTTCATCGAGAATCGCCAGGGCCTCCTCACCACTCTCGGCCGGAATAACGCGGTAGCCTTCCCGGCGCAGGGCCTCGGTGAGCATCTCCCGGGCGACGTTATCGTCGTCCACCACCACGATGCCGTATTCATTTGTCATGAACCGATCCTTTCCGTGGAAAAATCAGCTGCAGCCGAACGGCGCCCCCGGACGGGGAACCGGCGCTGAAACGGCCCTGGAACTGCTGCAACAGCGTAGAGATCACCATCCACGAAGTGGGGTAATACTGCAGGAGCTTACCGCGTTGGAACGCATCGGATTGAAAAAAATCCAAAAAATTGGAAGAGACTTTCAGATTGGCCAAATCCAGGCTGAGCTCTCCATCCCCTTCGCCGGCCCCCGCCCAGGAAACGGTCACCGTAGCGGCCTGGCGCGGCCGATGCCGTTCCCAACCAGTTGTTTCGTTAAGGATTTTCCAAAGCAGATCCTGAAAGGCCAGGCGGTAGCCCTCGAGGTGAGTTCCGTCCTCCATTCGGTCCGTGTCCACCCGTAGCCGCAACGACATGAAAAAAGGCCGAACGATCTGCAGGAAAGAACGGATGGCCGCCGCCGGGTCGAAGAGAGACTTATCTTCGTGAGCGGTTCGCAAAAAGGCCAGGATATCGGCGATCTTGTCCTCAAGCCGGCTGCATTCCCGCCGGATCTGGGCCTGCATCCGGCTCCGCCGATCATCCCCGGCCGGCTCCTCTGCGAGGAGGCTGAGCAGGCCCAGCATGGAATGCAGGCTGGTGCCCGTATCGTGTGCCAGCCGCTCGGCGACCAGTTTGAGCAGCACATTGCTCTCCACCCGATGCAGCGAATGCAGCAATTCCACCAGGGATTCCAACGGCACGGGCTTGTCCGGCAAGGTCATCCTCCTGCAGCCATAAAACCCGCCCGTTGACGGCCGGGTTTCGGAACTTCATTATAGGAAAAGACATCCGCCGAAATCAACGCGATTCGGAGAATTTTTCTCCAGTTGGGAGATTTTGTCTCCCGACCTTATCTGATTCCAGTCCTGTTTATCCCATTGTATTCGTTGATGATAGGGCACGAACCCCCGGCCACTCCTGCCACGTTTCGTTTGGCAGTGTTTTTGCATAAATAGCTGCTTGGAAAAAAGAACGGGAGGAAAATATCCATGGGCAAAGTAATCGGAATAGATCTTGGAACCACCAATTCGGTGGTCGCGGTCATGGAGGGCGGCAGTTCCGTCGTCATCCAGAACTCGGAAGGCAGCCGGACGACCCCCTCCGTGGTGGGGTTTGCCAAGGACGGCGATCGACTGGTCGGCCAGGTCGCCAAACGTCAGGCGATTACCAACCCGGAGAAAACCATATACTCCATCAAGCGCTTCATGGGACGCAAATTCGCCGAGGTGCAGGAGGAAATCAGGCTGGTCCCCTACAAAATAGTTGCCGGAAAAAACAATGACGCCCGCGTGGACATCGACGGCAAACTCTACTCGCCGCCTGAGATATCGGCCATGGTCCTGCAGAAGCTCAGGCAGGCGGCCGAGGATTATCTGGGCGAGAAGGTGACGGATGCCGTCATCACGGTGCCGGCCTATTTCAATGACAGCCAACGCCAGGCCACAAAAGACGCCGGCCAGATCGCCGGCCTGAACGTCCGCCGGATCATCAACGAACCGACGGCCGCGGCCCTGGCATACGGCCTGGACAAGAAAAAAGACCAGACCATCGCCGTGTTCGATTTCGGTGGCGGCACATTCGACATCAGCATCCTCGATGTGGGTGAAGGCGTGGTGGAAGTGAAGGCCACCAGCGGTGACACCCACCTGGGCGGCGACAACATCGACCTGCTCATCATCGAGTGGCTGATCGCCGAATTCAAGAAAGACCAAGGTATCGACATTTCCAAGGACAAGATGGTTTTGCAGCGCCTGAAAGAAGCGGCGGAAAAAGCGAAGATCGAATTGTCCTCCGCCCAGGAGACGGAAATCAATCTGCCCTTCATCACCGCCGATGCCGGCGGCCCGAAGCACCTCAACTTCAAGATCACCCGCTCGAAACTCGAACAGATGATGGAAGGGGTATTGAAGCGCACCCTGGAACCGTGCAAGAGCGCCATCGCCGACGCCGGCCTGAAAGCCGCCGATATCGACGAAGTCGTCCTGGTGGGCGGCTCCACCCGCATTCCGAAGGTGCAGCAGCTGGTGCGTGAATTCTTCGGCAGGGAACCCCACAAGGGAGTCAACCCCGACGAGGTCGTGGCCGTAGGCGCGGCCATCCAGGGCGGCGTACTGGGCGGCGAAGTCAAGGACGTCCTGCTGCTGGACGTGACGCCCCTCTCCCTTGGGATCGAGACCTTGGGCGGCGTCGCCACCAAGCTCATCGAACGCAACACCACCATTCCCACGCGCAAGTCGGAGCTGTTTACCACCGCCGCCGACAGCCAGGATTCCGTGGAGATTCACGTGCTCCAGGGCGAACGTCCCATGGCTGCCGACAACAAGACCCTCGGCCGGTTCCACCTGGTGGGCATCCCGCCGGCACCGCGCGGCATCCCCCAGATCGAGGTCACGTTCGATATCGACGCCAACGGCATCATGAACGTGTCGGCCAAGGACAAGGCCACGGGCAAGGAACAGAAGATCACCATTACCTCTTCCAGCGGCCTCTCCAAGGAAGAGATCAGCAAGATGGTGGATGACGCCCAGGTCCATGCCTCCGAGGATAAGGAAAAGAAGGAGCTCGTGGAATTGCGCAACAATGTGGACAACCTGGCCTACGGTCTGGAAAAACTCGTCCGCGAAAACCGCGAGAAAATCGAGGCCGGTATGGCCGGTGAGGGCGAAAAGGTGGCCAAGGAAGCTCGCGAGCAGGCTCCGGCGGCCGACAAAGGCACCCTGGAGCAGCTGCGCGACCGCCTGACCAGCATTTCACAGCAGATCGCCACCCAATTGTACCAGCAGGGCGAAACACCGCCGGGCGCCGGTGCCGCCGGTGATACCCCGGGCGCCCAGTCGGCGGGCGGCGGAGCGCAATCCGCCGACGCCGGCGGCAAGGACGGTGGTGACGACGTGGTGGACGCCGAGTATTCGGAAATCAACTGATCACGTTTCGCCCCTGACGGCCGGTTTGATTGAAAAAAGGCCTTCCGATTTCCGGAAGGCCTTTTGCCGCTTCAAAACCAGATGCCCGGCCGCCGGCTAGTAGTCGCGGGCCGCCTCCTCGCCCCGCAAGACGCGCAGGGTGGCCATGACCAGCGCCTCCAGCTCGTTTTCGCCGGGAAAGACTTCCACCGGGGCGATCCACTGCAGGCGCCGGCGCAGCTCGGACACCAGCCGTTCGCTGTAGGACAATCCGCCGGTGAGTACCACCGCGTCCACGTCCCCGTCCAGCACGGCCGCCATGGCCCCCACTTCCTTGCAGATCTGATAGATCATGGCCCGGTAAATTAGATGGGCGTGTACATCGCCCGCCTCGATGCGGCGGATGACCTCGCGCAGGTCATGGGTGCCCAGGTAGGCGACGAGGCCGCCTTTCTTGGTCAGGACATTGTTGAGTTCCCGGGCGCTCGCATACTGCCCGGAAAAGGAGAGTTTTACCAGCTGGGTAGTGGGCAGGGTACCGACGCGCATGGGTGACAGGGGACCGCCGTCGTTGGCGTTGTTGACGTCGATAATGCGGCCTTTGTGCATGGGACAAATGCTGAAGCCCGACCCCAGATGGGCCACCACCAGGTTCAGGTCGGCCATGGCACAACCGCGCTGTTCGGCCAGTTTGAATGCCGTGGCCCGTACGTTGAGGGGATGATGCAGAGACAGGCGCTCGATCCCGGGAAATCCCGAGATGCGCGCCACATCCTCGAACTGATCGACGGACACCGGATCGGCGATAAACGCCGGAATGCCCACCGGTTCGGCAATGGAGTACGCCAGCAGGGCCCCCAGGTTGGACGGATGATCGGCCTGGGTTTTCCCCTGGCGGATGAAATCCAGCATGGCGCCCCCCACCCGGTAGGTGCCGGCCTCCAGCGGCCGGAGCAGCCCGCCGCGGCCGACGCACGCCGCCAGGTCGGCGGGGGACATCCCCTTCTTCTCCAGCATGCGCAGGATGACCTCCCGCCGAAAGTCGAACTGCTCCAGCACCGAGTCAAAATGCTTCAGCTCGGCAGCAGAGTGCTGGATATCCTCGGTCCAGACCGGCCGGCGATCCTCATAGAGGGCGATTTTGGTGGACAGGCCGCCGGGATTGATGGCCAGTATCTTCATTCGTGTCTTCCTTTCCGTTGATTCAGTTCCAGCAGGCGCCCAAGGCAATGGAGCGCAGCTTGGTTTCGGCGTCATCGGCCCGGCTCAGCAGGACGATGGGCACACGGGCGCCGACAATGAGTCCGCCCACCCGGGCCCCGGCCAGATAGATGAGGGCCTTGACGAAAATATTGGCGGTAGAGATTTCGGGCACGACGAAAATGTCCGTCCGACCGGCCACGGTACTCGTCACACCCTTGATGCGGGCCGCTTCGACACTGAGGGCGATGTCCATGGCCAGGGGTCCTTCCACGTCGGCCTCCACAAACGGCGTCGCCGACTGCTCCTTGACCAGACGGTCATAATCCAGTGTTTCCTCCATTTTGGGATTGACCTTCTCCATGGCCGACAGCAGCGCCACGGCCGGACGCTCCACGCCCAGCTTGTGGGCCAGCTCCACGGCGTTGCGGATGATGTCCTTGCGGGTATCGAAATCAGGGCGGATGTTGAGACCGCCGTCCGTGACCAGCATCAGCCGGTCGTAGGCGGCCATTTCCATCACCGCCACGTGGCTCAGCACCCGGCCGGTCCGCAGGCCGGTCTCGCCGTCCAACACGGCTTTCAGCAGGGTCGGCGTGTCGGTCTTGCCCTTCATCAGCAGATCGGCCCGGCCGTCGCGTACCAGGGCGATGGCCCGCTGCACGGCCGGCACCGGCTCCGGCGCGTGCTCGAACGTCATCAGGTCAGCGGGGATATCGTTGGCCACTGCCAGTTCCTTCATCTTGTTGGCATCCCCCAGCAGGATCACGTCACAGATCCCCTGGCGGCAGGCATCGGCGCAGGCCAGCAGGATGGACGCCCCTTCCGCTCCGGGCACCACCAGCGTTTTGCGCGGCTTGTGGCGCACTTCCCGGAAGAGTACCGCGAATGTACGGATCATCATTCCTCCTTGTGAATATTACTCCATGCGGTATGATTTCATGGTATCGGCGAACTGCTGCAGGCGGTCATTGACCAGCCGGTTGATGGTATTTTCCGGCCAGACGCCGGCCTCCGTCAGGTCACCGGCCGGCCGGCCGGTCAGCAGCTCGATCCCCTCATCAATGGTGGCGATGGCGTAGATATGAAACTTCCCTTCCTTGACGGCGGTGATGATCTCCTCGCGCAGCATGAGGTCCTCCACATTCTGCACCGGGATGATGACGCCCTGGGTGGCGGACAAGCCCCGGGCGGCGCACACGTCGAAGAAGCCCTCGATCTTTTCGTTGACCCCGCCGATAGGCTGGATCTGTCCCTTCTGGTTGACGGAGCCGGTCACGGCCAGGTCCTGGCGGATGGGCACATCGGCCAGGGCCGACATCAGGGCGTACACTTCGGTGGAAGACGCGCTGTCGCCGTCGATGCCGCTGTAGGACTGCTCGAAACAGAGTGAGGCATTCATGCTCAGCGGTTTGTCCTGGGTGTAGCGGGAGCGCAGGAAATGGGTCAGGATCAGGACGCCCTTGTCGTGGGTCCGGCCACTCATCCGGGCTTCGCGCTCGATGTTGATGATGCCGGCCTGCCCCACCGAAACCTCGGCGGTGATGCGCGTCGGTTTGCCGAAGGAATAATAGCCCAACTGATAGACGGACAATCCGTTTACCTGGCCCGCGACCGCACCGGACGTATCGATGAGGATCAGGTTGTCGTCGATCATCTCCTGCAGTTTCTCTTCGGGCAGGTTGTCGCGGAACATCTTTTCCCGGTGGGCCTTTTCCACATGCTCCCGCTCCACCGCTTCGACGCCGTCCTTGTCGGCCCAGAAACTGGCTTCGCGCAGCAGATCGGCCACGTCCGAGAAACGGGTGGTGATCTTTTTCTGCCGGCCGGCCAGCCGGATCGCCTGCTCCAGCACCGCCTTGATCCCTTCCCGGGAGAAGGGCAGGAGTTTGTCCTCATCACAAATCTTGTGCATCAGGGATGCAAAACAGGCCACGTTGTCGCGGGTGTTTTTCATTTCCGCATCGAAATCGGCCTGGATCTTGAATATTTTCTTGAAGTCCTCATCCATGAGGTAAAGCAGCCGGTAGAGTTCCTTGTCGCCGATCATCACCACCTTGAGATCGATATCGATGGGTTCCGGCTTCAGGTACCCGGCGCTGTAAAAATAGAACGGGTCCCACCCCTGGATGGATAATTTTGTGAATTTCAGGGTTCGTTTCAGGTTCTTCCAGACTTCCGGTTCCAGCAGGGCGTCGCGGGCGTTGATGACCAGATGGCCGCCGTTGGCGCGCAGAATGGAGCCGGCCTTGATCCGGGTGAAATCCGATTGCACCGCTCCGCGGCGGTCGATGGTCCGCTCGATGGTCCCGAACAGGTTGGCATAGTTGGGTGTGGTTTCAATGACCACCGGCGCCCGCTTCATATCGGCGTTGTCCACGATGACGTTCACCTGGAAGGGCAAAAACGGGTCGGCCTTGGCTTCCGGTTTCATCATGGCGGCGAACACGTTGGTATCCTGTTGCTGTTTGGGCTGAAAGATTTCCAGGTTGTCCAGCACATAGGACTTGACCTCTTCCAGGTATTCGGCGACCCGTTCGAACGGGAGCTGATTCCGGATATCGCCCAGTAATTCCTCCAGGAACGGCTTGACGATGTTCCGCACCAGTTCCGTGTATTTATCGGCCAGTTCTTTCTGCAGGTTTTTCAGCGTCTTGGAGATTTCCATCATTTCGGCCACCAGCTCGCGGTGCCGTTCCTGCATCTCCGCCAGTTGTTCATCGGTGATTTTCTTTTCCTCCAGGGCGGTCTGCAGCTCCTTCATGTTCACCGGCTCGCTTTCCACCACCGGCAGGAGCTCCGGCCGCTGGATCTCGCCATACTGCATCTGCACCAGGGCGAAATTTTGCTTTTCCACTTTCTTTTCAAACTGGCTGACCATCTCCTTTTCCCGCTGCTGGGCCTCGCTCACCATTGCCTGCCATTGTTGCTTGAAGGCATCGCTCTCCAGGATCTCGGGTAGGCTTTTCTGCAGTCGCTCGACCAGCTCCTCCATCTGCGTTTTCAGGCGGCAGCCGTTACCGGCGGGCAGCGACAGGATCTTGGGCATGTCATTGTGCTTGAAATTGTTGACATAGCAGAGGTCGTTGGGAATTTTTCCGGGGTGATCCAATTCCTCGAGCAGGGATTTAATGGTGGTCATCTTGCCCGTGCCGGACAGACCGGTGACGAAAATATTGTATCCGATACTCTTCAGCTGCAAGCCGAGGCGGATGGCCCGCAAGGCCCGGTCCTGCCCCACGATTTCCCGGCAAACGGGAATCTCACGGGTGCTCTCCCAGGGTACCCAGTTGTCGTTAAATCGGTAACGGAGCTGTTCCGTTTTTAAGCGGGTCTTTTTTTCCAGGGACATACCTGTTCCTTTCCTTGGTTAACAAAGTTCTAAAAGGACCACGGCCGCCGCGCTGGTGCGGGTATGGGACATGGTCAGGTGGATCCGGACGTTACCTTGCTCGGACAGGTGCTCGGCCAAGGCGCCCCGGCAATCCAAACGGGGCTGGCCGGTGGCGTCCCGCTTCACTTCCAGCTGCTGCCAGGAAAAGGGGGCCACCAGACCGGTGCCCAGCGCCTTGAACAGGGCCTCCTTGGCGGCGAAGCGCGCGGCGAAATGGACGGCCGGCCGGTGCTGGCGCGCGCAATAGTCGATTTCGCCGGCGGTGAAGACCCGCTCGAAGAAACGCTGGTTCCCTGAATCCCATTGTCCTTGCAGCCGCTCTATGTCTATAATATCGACACCGACTCCCACTATCACGTCCGGCTCCAGGTGATCGGCATGGCGTTTTATCCTTCGTATGGTAACAAGTTTCTCGCGCTGAAATCAACTCTATTCCCAGACGGGGAACTGGTGCACGGCTTCGGCACCCGGATCCGCTTTGACGAACCGACCGACCCGCCGGCCCCGGAGCGGGAGTGCCTGCAGGAGCTGGCGCCGGCCGCCGCCGGCGTGGCCTGGCTGCGGCAGATTCATTCCACCGCCGCCTGGCGGGTCACTTTGGCTGGCGGGGATCCCGTCTACCGGGCGGGGGACAACGACGCTGCGGTCGCTCATGAACCGCCTGAAGGAGATGCCCTGCTGACCGCCGCCCCCGGCATCGGACTGGTGGTCCGGACGGCCGACTGTTTTCCGCTGATTCTATTCGACCCGCACCGGCGGGTGGCAGCCGTCGTCCATTCGGGCTGGCGCGGCACCCTGGCGCGGATCACCAGCCGGGTCATGGATCAGTTGATCCGGCGGTTCGGGGTTCGGCCGGCGGATATCCACGCCGCCGTGGGACCGGGTATTCAGGGTTGCTGTTATGAAGTGGATCATCGATTGGCGGACATGTACACGTCTGAATTTCCGGACACCATTCAGCCACCCGCAGGGCCGCGCTCCGGCCCCCGGCTGGATCTGGCCGCCTGCCTGCGGCGGACCCTGTTGGACGCCGGCGTGCCGGCCCGGCAGCAGGATTTTTGTCCCCTTTGCACGGCCTGCAATCCCCTGCTCTTTCACTCGTGGCGGCGCGATGGCCGGCAGGCGGGCCGGATGATTACGCTGGCTTTCCTCCCGGGCGGATGAAAACCGCGACGGTAGGAGTTCGGACGTTACGTTCGTGGCGAGAGACGATCGGCGGGTATTATTTTTCGGGTGTCGGCCGGTTAAAGACCATCCGGCGCAGGCCATCTGCGAACAGCACTTCCATCTTGCCGGTGCTCAGGATCTTGCGCACCAGGCCCCGGCCGAATTTGGGATGCTCAATGAGCTCTTTCTCCTGGAAGACACCCGTCATCAGGTACGGTTTGAACTGATCGGGTGCCGCTTCCTCCACGGCATTCTTCCATTCGGTCAGCAACGAGGGTGAGATCCGGGTGGCATCTTCCGTCTTGGCCGGTTGGGGGCTGGTCTTGCTCTTTTTGACGGCTTTCGCCTCTGTCTTCTTCTTGGGCGGATAGTACTTGTGGCTGCTCTCGCAAACGTTGCACTGCACCTTCTTGATTTCACCGTCCTGGATGGCCGTCACCGTGTGATTGGTCACTTCCTTGCATTTGGTGCAGCGCCCCTCGATCTCATCACCCAGCTTGATTTTCTTCTTTACTGCCATCTCCACGGACCTCCCTTGCATGGTAAATAAAGCCGTATTGTAGCATGAAAAACAGCCGGATGGCACATTTTTCCCCGCCCCGGTGACGCCATAAAACACTGCGAACATTCGGCCAAATTGGAATTCGGATTCCGTCGCGCCGTAGTGTATACTGCTCCTGTATGTCGGACCGCAAAGAGAAACTTCACCGCCTGCTCCAGTCCACAACCCGCCGGATCGTCGCCGGCTCCCCCGCGGCGCCGCCGGCATCCCCTTCGCCGGTCCGCACCGCTGCATCGTTCCCGCTCCCGGACATCCCGCTGCGGGAAAGTCGCTTCCCGTCGACACATCTCTTCGGCGCCTACCCTGTTGGCCGGGCGCGGCCGCTGCACCGGCATCTGCTCTGGCTGGCCGGACTGCCGCACGACATCATCTCCCCCGAAGGAGACCTTCTTTTTTTGGACACCGAAA
>JAFGRT010000159.1 GCA_016935015.1 Acidobacteriota bacterium
GCCACCTTCGGCCGCGGCTTCTACATCCTGGACGACTTCACGCCCCTGCGCGAGGTGACGGCCGATCTCCTGGAAAAGGACGCCCACATCTTCCCGGTGAAGGACGCCCTGATGTATGTCCAGCAACGCGGCCGCTCCAACCAGGGGTCCACCTATCACACGGCCGACAATCCGCCTTTCGGCGCCACCTTCAGCTATTTTCTGAAGGAGACGCCCAAGATGGTCCAGCAGAAGCGACAGGAGGAAGAGAAGAAACTGTTCAAGGAAGGGGAGCGAATCCCGCAGCCGACCTGGGACGAGCAGCGTGAGGAAGAGCTGGAAGAAAAACCTCACCTCATCTTCTCCATCACCGACGACGGCGGCAACCCGGTGCGCCGGCTGACCACGCCCGCCCGCCAGGGCCTGAGCCGCATCACCTGGGACCTGCGCTACAGCTCGCCCCGGCCGGTGCGCCTGCGCGGCAACACGTTCAACCCCACCGCCGACGACACCAGCGGCTTTCTGGCCATGCCGGGCCGCTATACCGTCAGCCTGCACCTGTATCATGGCGGTGAGCTGAAACAACTGGCCGGTCCCGTCGATTTCACGGCCCGGGTGCTGGACAACACCACCCTGCCGGCCCCCGACCGGGCCGAGCTGGTGGCCTTCCAGAAAGAGATGTCCGAAATGGCCCGGGCCATCATGGGCACCGAGAGTTTCGCCGAGGAGCTGGCCCAGCGGGCGGAGTACATCAAGCAGGCGCTCTACCAGACCCCGGGCGCACCCGACGAACTCATGCAGCGCGCCCGCCGGCTGGCCCGGGATGTGGATGACATCCTCTTCCAGATCAACGGCCCCCGTGCCAAGGCCAGCAGCGAGGAGATTCCGCCGCGGCCGGCGTCCATCAATTCCCGCCTGCGCGCCATGATGTACGCCCAGTGGCGGTCCACCTCCAGGGTGACCGGCACCCAGCGCGACGCCTTCGCCATCCTCAAGGAAGAGTTCCCGCCGCTGCGGCAGAAATTGCAACAGCTGCACGACGGGGAGCTGAAGGCCATCGAGCGTGAAATGGAAGAGCTGGGCGCCCCCTGGACGCCGGGACGGCTGCCCGACTGGAAGTTCTGATCCGACCTGTAACGCTCTGATCCGCAGGGGAACCGGGGCCGCCCGGTTCCCCTTTTTTCATACAAATCCGGCCATCAGCGCAGCGATGATCTCATCCACATTATGGGGAGTGGCCCCCAGGCGCCGGCACAGCCGGGCGGCCCGGTCGCGCGATCCCGGCCGTTCCAGATCGGCCAGGGTGTGGAAGATCATGGCGCGCCGGCCTAGCTGGAACAATACCTGCTCCTCGGGCGGCAGGGCCAGAAACCGGTCGAGGACGGCCAGCAGGCGCGGCCGGTCGCCGGGCAGATCCCCCTCGATCTCCGGCAGCAGGTTCAGGATATGGTCGCTGACGATACGGGTGACGACGCCGTCCAGGCCGGCGATGAACCGGCGGATCTCGGCCATGGTCTCCACGTCCCGGCACGGCACGAACTCACCGCATCGGAATGCCCTGACCAGGGGTGCACCCGGCGGCAGGGCCAGGGTGCGCAGGCGGACGGAATGCGGCGCGATGGCGCGGATGGCGGCGGCCGTCTCCCGCGCGTGCTCGGCCGACAGCGCACGGCCGCCCAGGCCGGGCATGACGTATTCCGACAGTTCCATACCGGCGGCCACGACCTTTCGGCCGGCCCGGATGTGGATCGCCTGGGTCACCCCCTTCTGCACCTGCGCCAGCACCCGGTCCGCCCCCGACTCCAGGCCGATGTGCAGCCGGTTCAGGCCGGCTCCGGCCAGGGCGCCCAGGTCTTCCGCCGACCAGCGGTCCACCGTGCGGGAGCGGGCATAGGAGGTGATCCGTTCCACCCCCGGAAAACACGTCCTGATCTCGCGGACGATGCCGCTGAACTCCGCCGGCCGAAGGACCAGGGAATCGGCATCCTGCAGAAACACCGACGCCATGCCGGCATCCAGCCAGTTGGCGGCGGCGCAGAAGGCCGGCCAGTCGTCCAGGCCGGCCGCCGCGGCGGCATCGGCGTAGGTGGCAATGCCCCCGGCCGCGCGAAGCACAGCCACATAGACCGCTACCCGGCGGATGTCCTCATGTACATGATCGACGGGCCGCCGGGAAAATGTGTGCTCCTTGTACACCGGGCAGAAAGTGCAGCGGTTCCAGGGACAATTGCGTGTCACCCGGATGAGCAGGCTGTCGGCCTCGCTGGGCGGGCGGATGGGGCCCTGCTCGAAGCCGTGGTACGGTTCATTGCCAGGGTTCTGACAGCGTGTTGCAGTGGTTCTCGGCATCCCGCCCGAAGATAGCACAAACCCCGGTTCCGGACAATATCCGCCGCCCGGCTTTTGGGACGACCAGACCTGATGTGTCAAAAACATACATCACAGCCTGCAACAATGCCCCTGTTCGATCATCCATTTGTCCAAAGCGCCTGCAATGGACGGATTCGGTGCGTCCTTCTTTGTACCTGTCTTCGTCACTCCCCTACCGGCACCTGGTTCCGAATCATTTTTAGTCATACCGCCCGGCATCGCCCGGCCGGCCGTTCGGCGCATGATGGCCATGCGGTCATCCCGGCCGGTGACCGCTGGTCGTATCGGCAGGCCGCAAGTCACTGGACGACCACTCCCTGAATCTGTAGACCTCCCGCCCCCGTATACAGGAGAGCGGCATGCGCTCCGGCGGAGATATCCGTTCGGGCGGCCCACCGGGGAACCGGACACAGTCTGGTGCGCCGGGAACGGATGCCGCCCGTCGACGCGGGCGCGCTGCCTGGATCCGCTGGTTGCAACAGAATGTACCTCGGGAGAATCCCCATGATCCAAAAAACGTTACTTTGCCTGATCATCCTGATTTGGCTGGCAGCCATCCCCATGGCCGCCGGGCCTGGCCAGAAACGGCCCATCGTCATTGCCTCCTTTGCCGAGGACGGCCGGGCGCTGGCCAACGTCCTCCTCATGGCCGAGAGCCTGCGCACATTCGGCGGCGCCCACTCCGGGGCGCCCGTGTGGGCCTATGTTCCACCGGCTCTCCGGCAACAGATGGACGAGAACACCATGGCTCGCTGTAACGCCCTCCAGGTGGACCTCCGGATCAGCGAGGCGCCGGAGGATGCCCTCTGGTTCTACTTCGCCCGCAAGGTCTTCGCTGCCGCCCGGGCGGAAGCGGATGCCGCCGCCTCGGCCGAGCTCCTGGCCTGGGTGGACGAGGACACCCTGTTCCTCCAGGAACCGGCTGAATTTATCCTGGCCCCGGGCACGCGCCTGGGCTACCGGCCGGTGATGCACCGGAACATCAGCCCCCTGTACGACGACCCCCTGGATGAATTCTGGAGCCGGGCCTACACACTGATGGCCATCGACGACACCACCGTGTTCCCCATGTGCACGCCGGCCGACGGGGACAGAATCCGGCCCTACTTCAACGCCGGGTGCCTGGTGGTGCGGCCGGCAGAGGGCGTCCTGGGGCGGTGGCCCGACTATTTCCGGAAACTGTACGGCGACCCGGCACTGGCCGACATGTGCCGACAGGATGTCAAAAGGCAGATTTTCATCCACCAGGCGGCCCTGACGGGGACATTCCTGAACCATCTGCCCCGCGCGTGCATGCAAGAGTTTTCCTCTCACGTCAATTACCCGGTCTTCTTCAAGCAACTGTTTGGTTCCCGACGGGAATTCACCGACCTCACCAGTGTGGTGACCATCCGCCACGAGTCGTTTTTCCGCAATTTGCAGGAAGGGTGGGAGCAACAGCTGCGGGGACCCGCCGATCGGATCGGTTGGCTGAAGAAACACCTGGTCAGGCAGAAGTAGGGGAAGGCAAATTCCTGGCGGACATCCGCCATCGGGGCGGCCGCCCGGAGGATCAGTCCCGCCGCACGCTCCGCCACAGGAAGGGGATCCGCAGCACCAGGTTGAACAGCACGAAAAAGCCGGCGGCGAAAAACAGCAGGGCCGGGATGTTCTGGGCCGCGAACAGGTCGGCGATGGTGTGCGTTTCGTAATCGATGTATCCCAGGGCGAGAGACAGCAGGATGCTGATGATGGCCGTAATGATGAATCGCCGTCGCATACGGGATTCCCTCCATGCGAATGATTCTGTTTTATTTTTCTTTTAACGGGTGGATATCCTCTTCCGTGGCGGGCCGGAAGCGGACAGCCTGGCCGCCGCCCGGCGCCAGCCGCAGGTGCAGCGTGGTCTCCCGTGTCACCGGCTGCGCCAGGATCTCCAGATCATAGGGTTTCGTCCGCCAGTCCCCGGCCGGACCGTCCCGGTAGATCTCGGCCACATACAGCCGCCCTGGTTCCAGAAAGTCGAGGGGCACCTCCAGAATCCGTCCCTGATCGTCGGTGATGCTGCCCAGGTACCAGTCGTCGCTGTGCCGGTCCTGGCGGACGAAGGTCACGTAATCGCCGATGCGGGCGTGCAGCACCCGGCTGTGCCGCCAGTCCACGGGGACATCCTGGATGAAACGCAGGGCGTCGGGCCGGGCGCGGTAATTTTCCGGCAGATCGGCGGCCATCTGCAGCGGACTGTACAATACCACATACAGCGCCAGCTGCTTGGCCAGGGTGGTGTTGACCCGGTTGCCGGGCCGCGCCTCGGGAAAATGGAGGTCGAAAATGCCCGGAGTGAAATCCATGGGGCCGGCCAGCAGCCGCGTGAAGGGCAGGATGGTGGTATGGTCCGGCGGATTGCCGCCGTCGCCGCCCCAGGCGTTGTATTCCTGCCCCCGGGCGCCCTCGCGGCTCAGCATGTTGGGCCAGGTGCGGCGGATGCCCGTGTCCTTGATGGGTTCGTGCACGTCCAGCATGATGCGGTGCCGGGCGGCCGCCTCGACCACCTTGCGGTAATGGCGCACCATGAACTGGCCGTGGTGCCATTCGTGATGCACCCGCCCCGCCTCGTCCACACGGCGGATCTGCTGGCCGTAGCCGACGTAACCGGTCTTGACGGTGCGCACGCCCAGCCGTTCGTACAGGGCGAAGGCCTCCTCCAGCTGTGCCTCGTAATTGGCAATACCGGCGGCGGTCTCGTGGTGGCCGATGAGCCGCACCCCGTTCTCCGCCGCGTAGCGGCAGACCTCCTCCAGGTCGAAGTCATCGTAAGGCCGGGTGAAACAGAACAGGTCGCCGTTGCGGGTCCATTCGCCGTCCCAGCCTACATTCCAGCCTTCCACCAGGACACCGCCAAAACCGTGCCCGGCCGCAAAATCGATGTATCTCTTCGCATTGGCCGTGGTGGCGCCGTGCCGCGGCCCGGAACCCCAGGTGGCGGTCCCCAGGTGCATCTCCCACCAGACGCCCACGTACTTGGCCGGCGTGATCCACGAGACGTCGTCCAGCCGGCAGGGTTCGTTCAGGTTGAGGATCAGTCGGGAATCCGCCAGACCGCCCGGAGTGTCGGCCACCTGGAGGGTCCGCCACGGCGTCACCAGCGGCGCCGTCGCCCGGACGCGGACGCCGTCGGACCACGGCACCAGGTCGGCCTTGAGGATGTGGCCGGCACGGCGGGCCAGGGTCATGCCGGCGTAATCGGTCAGGGCGGCTTCATGGATGCAGAGAAAGAGGCCATCCGCGGTTTCCATGGTCAGCGGCGTGTGGACCCGGTCCATCTCACTGACGGGCGTCGCCCGGTACAGATACTCGTACCGCTCCGGCTGATAAGCGGGGATCCACCACGCCCGGTGATCGCCGGCCAGGGCGAACTCGGTCAGCTCGTCCATGATGGCCAGGGAATCCAGGCCGGGCTGGGCCGGGATCTCGTAGCGGAAGCCCACCCCGTCGTCGAAGACGCGGAACACCAGCGTCAGGCGCCGGGCGGCCGTCTCCGCCCCGGTGAGCTCGATCCGCAGCTCGCGGCAGTGGCAGCGGATCTCCGCCTGTTCGCCCCAGGGCTGCACCCAGGTCTCGTCGATGGTTCGGCGGCTCTCGGCCGTCACCCGAAAGTCACGATCCAGCGGCGGCGCGCCATGAATGACAAACCCCAGCGCCGACGGCCCAATCAGGTCGCGCCCGAAACGGGTTACACCATAACGTGGAGAGCCGTCATCCACCATAAACGAGACGGTCAGGGTGCCGTCGGGCGATGTGACCGTCAGGGGGGCGGCCAATGCCGCCGTCATGGCCGCCAGGCCGAGAAGCAACCAACCCGGGATTCTGCGCATGGACATCCTCCTCCGGGATTCAGCAGATTGAACGGCCCATGCCGGCCGCGAGCGACGGCGGGGAGCCACCGGTAGTCCGCCGTGTCCAGTCTTTACGCCGGGACGAGGCCGTAAAACACGGCCACTGACAGGTTCAGGACATTCACCAGGAAATGGGAAATCATGGGATATGCCAGATTTCGTTCCTTTTGCACGAACCACATCCACAGCAGACCCATGACGAACGTCGCCCCGAGCACGGGATACAGAAACCAGCCCTTCGCCTCCAGGTAACGCCCCCACAGCATGTAATGAGCCCCCGTGAACAGCGCCGCCGAGAAGAGCATGGTGAACGTGCGGTTGCCGGGCCGGAAGAACAGCAGGCCGCGCCAGAACGCCTCCTCGGTGACGGCATTGACCAGGGCGAACAGCAGGCAGTAAACCAGGAAGAGAAGCGGCACCTCGGCGATGTACAGGATACAGACGGGCAGGGCCAGCAGGGGTGGCACGATGACACCCGTCGCCAGGCGGCTGCGGGCCGGCAGGGGTTCCAGTTCAAGGGACAGTCCGAGGACGTCGACGCCGATGAATCGCCGGGCGGCGAACACCATCAGGCCCATGGACATGTAGTAGATCAGGAACGACGGGATCCAGGCAACCTGGACGTCGAAAAACCGGCTGCTGTATTGCACACCGATCCAGGTGACCAGGAGCAGGCCCAGCGGAGCGACAAGGAGCAGGTTTTTGGGTTCGGGTCGCGCCATGCCATTTCTCTCTGGATGGAATAAACGCCGGTCGGGACGGCGCCTCGCCGCCCCTACGTGCCGCCCAGCAGGTCACGGAGGGTCGCCGGATCGGCCCGGGAGGTCAGGTCCAGGCTCAACGGTGTCACCGCCACCACCCGGTCGACTTTCAGGGCATAGATATCGGAATCCCGCTCCAGCGTCCGTACGTCCACGGCGATGCGCAAAACGGCATCCCGCAGGCGGCTGTCGGGCAGCGGCTGTTCCAGAAAGGTCGTGAAATAGCCCTGCCGCGACTGGCGGGTCAGGCGCCAGGGCGTCGCCGGTGTGGCACTGTCGGGAATATCCACTTTCAGGACATCCACATCGAAGGGCAGGCCACCAGCCAGCACACCGCGGGTGAAACAGTGCAGAAAATGGGCTGCCGTCCGCCAGTCCTGCATGGTATGACTCAAGTGGTAGGCGGTATCTGTCTCCAGGGAAACGGCCAGGGCGGGGATACCGTGGCTGGCCCCTTCCAGGGCGGCGCCGACGGTGCCGGAGATGGTCACGCAGTTGCCGACGTTCTCGCCGTAGTTGATGCCCGAGATGAGCAGGTCGGGGAGCCGGGCGGCGCACCGAACCTGCAGCCCGTGCCGCACCACCTGGGCCGGTGTGCACGGGCAATGATAGGCCTCCACCCGCCGGCCGGAAGACATGAGGCTTGCGGGATGCAACGTCGCATCGCCGTTGCCGGCGCAGCT
Source organism: Acidobacteriota bacterium (assembly GCA_016935015.1). Classification (GTDB taxonomy): domain Bacteria; phylum Acidobacteriota; class JAAYUB01; order JAAYUB01; family JAAYUB01; genus JAFGRT01. The sequence goes on from JAFGRT010000159.1 coordinate 7,669, forward strand.
ACGTCCCGTCGCTGTCTGCTGGGTGGACGGCGCCACTACGACGACGGTCCCCAGGTCCAGCACGGCATCCACCGCCGCATGCAGGCCGGGTGAGGCGATGCCGTCGTCGTTGGTGATAAAGATGAGGGGCGGGTCCGTCATGGCCGGCCACCGCCCTTGTCACGAAAAGAGACCCTGCACCGCGGACAGGCCGGCGGCAGGATCAGCCGCGATCGCCAGCCGATCCGGAACCCGCAACGCGGACATTTGGCCGAGAACTGAAACCCGGCACCCACGACAGCCAGGACGATAAAAGCGCTGCCGGCGGCCACTTCGAGCCAGCCGGGCAATCCGATCGCGGTCTTGACCAGCAGGGCCACGATCAGCAGGCCCATGGCGGCGGCGAACAGACTCACCGTCCGTCGTTGCCAGCGCTGCAGGACGGCCCTTTCCGCATCAGTCAATCCGGGCCTGTTCTCGGTCATGTTTCACCCCGTGGGTTTCCGGCTACCGTCCGTCAATGGGCATGTCGATACGTTACCCTGTCCGGCAGGCGATTTCAACGGGATTTTGTCTTATCGGAAATGATCCAAGATGATGACCCCGCAAAAAGCGGCTGTAGCGCCGGCTTCCAGCCGGCACGTCCTTTCAGGTCTATCCTCGCCTGTCGGCAAGATGCCGGCGGTCCGACTGTTTGCGATTCCATCAAAAATGGCTGTTTCTTCCGTTCCGCGATTTGCAGGTCAGGGGGGCGGGCAGATGGCCCTTGGCGCCGGCGGGACGTCTTCCATCGGTACGGCGATACGCCATTCCCGGCCGGCGCGATCGCCGGTCGCGGCCAAGCCCGTAGCCGCCTTCTGCCGGAAGGCGGAAGATATGCATATTTTGGTCATGAAAGAATTCCGGGTTTGGCAAACCCGGAGTACCCCGCGCCTCACTCGCTGGCGCCGTTCCTCTCCGCTCGCTGGGGCGGCCGGCTGACGCGGCGGCCGCCCGCGCCGCGCGTCGTTCCACGGCGCAACGACAGA
>JAFGRT010000160.1 GCA_016935015.1 Acidobacteriota bacterium
GTCTCGGCCGCCACCACCGCCCGCCACAGGGGATCCCTGGCTGCATGGGCCATCATGCCGGCGCGCCACAGGGTGACCGGCGAAACATCGGCGCCGTTTTCGATGAGGGCCACGCCGTTGCTGCGGTGGCACATGGCACAGACGCCCGAGCCGGCGAACAGGTCGGACGTCACCGTGGGCAGATCGGCCGCGCTGGCAGAGATCACAGACAGGCCACCCATCAGGATCACGATAACAATTACTCGTAAGACCATTTGATTCAGATATTTCATGGACAGGTGACCTTTCCGGATGTTCCTGACATCTTGATTCAGATACCTGATCATGCCATGTCCCAGTGTAGCATCAAGGGGCGAATATGGGGAAGCGGATTTGGCCGGGCTGGGGAGCCCGCGCGAAGGGGGCGATGGGGCGGCTTCCCTTAAACGACGGCCCCGCCGGGTACAGGGCCGTCGGGATTGTGCCCGCCGCGCGGGCGTGGAGGCTATATCAATGGCCTGGCGGACGATTGGCCTATTTGCGCGGCACGCCGGCCAGGGTCGCCACCAGGAATTCCCAGAACTTGCGCACCGTGTCGATGTTCACCTTTTCGTCGGGAGAATGGGGATGCCGGATGGTGGGGCCGAAGGAGATCATGTCCAGGTTGGGGTAGACGCCACCCAACAGGCCGCATTCCAGCCCGGCGTGAATGACCTTGACCTCGGGTTCCTTGCCGAAATGGTCATGGTACACCTGTTTCATGGTGTTGAGGATGGGCGACTGGAGATTGGGCTTCCAGCCGGGGTATTTGCCGGTGTGCTCCACCTCGGCGCCGGCCAGCTCGAACACGGCCCGCACCGACCGCCCGGCCTCCTCGATGAGGGAGTCGACGGAGCTGCGCTGCAGGGTGGCCAGCTCGATGATGCCGTTGTCGGCCGTGGCAATGGCCAGGTTGGTGGAGGTCTCCACCACCTCCGGCATGTCGGCGCAGATGCCCAGCACGCCGTGGGGACAGCCGGAGAGGGCCCGCAGCAGCTGCTGCTGGGTGGCTTCGTCCATGACGGCGGCGGGGACGTCGCCCGGTTCGGCCTGGATCCGCAGATCCGGTTCGGTGACGGACAGCTCGCGCCGCACGGTGGCGGCGAACTCTGTGACGAACGACGTGAAGGCGTCGACTTTCGCGGCGGGCAGCACCACCCGGGCGAAGGCTTCGCGGGGAATGGCGTTGCGCAGGCTGCCGGCGTCGAGGGTGGCCAGGCGCAGGCCGTAGTCCTCGCTGGCCTGCCACAGAAAGCGGTTCATGATCTTGATGGAATTGCCGCGGCCGAGGTTGATGTCCAGCCCCGAATGTCCGCCCTTGAGCCCGGTGACGGACACGCGGAAGGCCACCGTGCCCGCCGGCACCTGGACCTGGTCGTAGGCCAGGCGGGCGTTGGTGTTCATGCCGCCGGCGCAGCCGATGTAGAGCTCGCCCTCATCCTCGGAGTCCATGTTCAGCAGGATATCCCCCTCCAGCCAGCCGGGCTGCAGGCCGAAGGCACCGGTCATGCCTGTTTCCTCGTCGATGGTGAACAGGGCTTCCACCGGCCCGTGCGGCAGGTTGTCGGCTTCCAGGACGGCCATGGCCGCCGCCACGCCGATGCCGTTGTCGGCGCCCAGGGTGGTGCCGCGGGCCGTGACCCAATCGCCGTCCACGTAAGCCTGGATGGGATCTGTCTCGAAATCGTGGTCGGTGTCGGCATTCTTTTGGGGCACCATGTCCAGATGGCCCTGCAGAATGACGCCCTGCCGGTCTTCCATGCCCGGCGTGGCCGGTTTGCGGATCAGGACATTGCCGACGTCGTCCACCTGGGTAAACAGGCCGAGGCGCTCGCCGAAGTTCCGCACGTGCTCGATGGCCCGGCCTTCCAGCTTGGAGGGGCGGGGAATGTCGCACAGATCTTCAAAGTGGGACCACAACGCCGCTGGTTCCAGTCCACTGAACAGCTTGCTCATGTCAATCTCCTTATCGAATTGATTTTTATGTTTGGCGCGGTAAAACAGGTTATTGTAACGGGGCGGGCAAGGCAAGTCAATAGGCGAACGCCCAGGCGCGCGGGGTGGAACCGTCTGCCAAGCCCCATCGGACGGGCACTGCCGGCGGTCATACAACACGTTGCCGCTCCATGGAACAGGATCCATGTCATGGAGACAATTGTTTATATTCCAATCAACTGAGTAAAAAGTAAAAATAAAATGATTGACTTGGGATTTTGATCATGTTTAGATAGCCGGCACTATTTTCCGTGCACCCAGCCTTTTCGGGAGGTTGACATGATCAACACCATCGCGAACGGAACGCTGATCCGGAGCGGTTCCCTGTTTCCGATTATCCTGCAGGGCCTGGGTTTCTTTTTTCTGCGGCTGACGCCGCACAATATCCGCATTACACCCACACCATAAGACAGCCGACCGTTCACCGCGGTTTCCGGCAGGCGAGTGAAGCGATTCACCCGGGCGTGAGAACTGTCCGGCCGCCGATTCGCGAACGACGGCGCGCGTCGTGCCACACAGGCACGGCGCCGGCGGGCGTGTGCCGACGGCTGTCCCCTGCCGGCGCAACCCATTTCCAATGGAGGTAGACGAACATGACGGCAAGCATCCAGATTTTTGACACCACGCTGCGCGACGGCGAGCAGTCCCCCGGCGCCAGCATGACCCGGGAGGAAAAGCTGCGCATGGCGCTGCAGCTGGAAAAACTGAAGGTGGACGTCATCGAGGCCGGGTTCCCCATCGCCTCGGTGGGCGATTTCGAAGGCGTCAAACTGGTGGCCCGAACCATCAAGGGGCCCCAGGTGGCGGGCCTGGCCCGGGCGTCGGCGGCGGATATCGACCGGGCCTGGACTGCCCTCAAGCCGGCCGGAGACCGCGCCCGGATCCACACCTTCATCGCCACCAGCGACATCCACATGAAGCACAAGCTGCGGATGAGTCGGGAGGAGGTGCTGGCCGCCACCGCCCGGGCGGTGGCCCATGCCCGCAATCTTACGGCCAACGTGGAATTTTCCGCCGAAGACGCCACCCGGACCGAACTGCCGTTCCTGGCCCGGGTGCTGGAAACGGCCATCGGCGCCGGCGCCGCGGTGGTGAACATTCCGGATACGGTAGGCTACACCCTGCCGTCGGAGTTCCAGCGAATCATTCATTATCTGCGTGAGAACGTGCCCAACATCCATCGGGCGGTGATCTCGGTGCACTGCCACAACGACCTGGGGCTGGCCGTGGCCAATTCCCTGGCCGCCGTCGAGGCCGGGGCGCGCCAGGTGGAGTGCACGGTGAACGGCATCGGCGAGCGGGCCGGAAACTGTTCCCTGGAGGAGTTGGTCATGGCCCTGCGCACGCGCAATGACCTGATGCCGTTCCAGACGGGCATCGACACCCGGCAGATCATGGCCAGCAGCAAGCTGCTGTTCAGCCTGACGGGCATGATGGTGCAGCCCAACAAGGCCGTCGTCGGCGAAAACGCCTTCGCCCACGAGGCCGGCATCCACCAGCACGGGGTGCTCAAGGAAAAATCCACCTACGAGATCATGACGCCAGAATCCGTCGGCCTGAGCAGCAACAATCTGGTGCTGGGCAAGCATTCGGGCCGCCACGCGTTCCGGGAGCGCCTGGTGCACCTGGGCTATGCTCTGGACGAGGCCCAGCTGGACAAGGTGTTCGGCCGCTTCAAATCCCTGGCCGATCGCAAGAAGAAGATCTACGACGAGGACCTGGACGCCCTCGTCCTGGAGGAACTGGGTCCCAACAAGAAACGGTACAAGCTGATCCAGATGAGCGTCACATCGGGCTCCTTCGCCGCGCCCACGGCCACCCTGGAGATGCGCGTCGACGGCAAGGTCCGCAAAACGGCGGTCATCGGTGTCGGTCCGGTGGACGCCACCTACAAGGCGGTCACCCAGCTGACCGGCTCCAATCCCCGCTTGAAGCATTTCATGCTGGCCGCCCTGACCCGCGGCACCGACGCCCAGGGCGACTGCACCGTGCGCCTGGAGATCGACGGCCGGATGGTGGTCGGTCACGGGGTGCATTCCGACATCATCGTCGCCAGCGCCAAGGCCTTCATCGACGCCCTCAACCGGTACGCGGCCATCGAGGAGCGGATGAAGGTGACATACTGATGGCGGGCCAGCAGCAGGAAAGGAGAGTTATGGGACAGACCATCGCCGAGAAGATTTTCGCCGCCCACCTGCGGGATGAGCCGTTCGCCGGCACGCAGGTGCTGGATCTGGACGCCGTGTTCTGCCACGAGATCACCACCCCCCTGGCCATCACCGACCTGCAGTGGCGGGGCAAGGACCGGGTGTTCGATCCGGGCCGCATCAAGGCCGTCATCGA
>JAFGRT010000161.1 GCA_016935015.1 Acidobacteriota bacterium
TGAAGAAACCGGTGGAGAGCGACTGATGGACGGCCGTACCCGCCTGGTTTGAACCGGAAAAGACTGGAATGATTGAAAAAGTGATAGCCGTGCACCGGCCGGCCGGTGACGGCAGATGATTGTCTGCGGATTCAGGCAGCGGAAAATATTTCAGCGGGGCGTCCGCTGCCTCGAGTTCTCGATCTCAACCGGTTCCCACCGGTCGCGGCCGGCGGTCACTTTCACCGGGCCATGGACGGTGCGCTGGCCGCTGAACTCGATGTCTTCCAGCTGATAATAGTAGGTTTTGCCCGGGATCGCCTCCTCGTCGTTGAAATAGTAGGTGGCACCCCACGTTTCGCCGCCCGCGGCCGGGATCAGGTAATGGTTCAACTGCTCGTAGTCGCCGTGGGGGCTGTCGGCGCGCCAGACATTGAAACCGGCGTTATCCACCTCGCTGAGGGTCTCCCAGCGCAGCACCACGCGGTCGTGCCGGGGATAGGCCCGGAACGAGGCCAGGGCCACCAGCAGGGGCGCGTCGTCCAGGGCCTTGTAGAGGTTGATGCGGCCGTGGCCGTAGTAGTCGTTGCGCCCGTTGAGGCCCTTGGACGTGTAGGCGTAGGGGCCGATCTCGTCGCAGGAGTTGCGCATGAGCTGGCGAACGTCGGCCGCCGTCAGATTGTAGTTGTAGGACAGGATGACGGCGGCCACGCCGGCGGCGATGGGCGTGGCGGCGGACGTGCCACCGAAGGAGGAATAGTAGTCTCCAAATTGGTTATACCCGTTGGAACCAGTTCGGTCAGTGGTATAAATGCCGTTCCCCGGTGAGACGAAATCGAGTTCCGGGCCCCACTGGCTGAAATCGGTCCGCTCCTCGGAGCCGGTGTAGCCGCCGTCGTTGGAGGCACCAACGGCGATGGTCTCGGCCAGGGAGGCCGGATACTCCAGTAGATTCTGATGGCCGTATTGCCCGGGAGAAAATTTAAAATAATTACCTGCCCCGTTAATATTAACTTCCATGTAATCTGTATATACTATCCGCCCCAAAAAATCGACATTGTATTGCTGGCATGATACCCATGCCCAAAACGTAAGATCTCCGGCGCCAACAGGCAAATCATTCCGGTCGATGAATGTGTTATCCCGATGACTGATCGCTCCGGCGCGAGCGGACCTGCCGGTTTCACCCTTGGTGTGCTGTTCGGATCCGGCGGTGACGATACTCCAGTTGGCGTCGCCGCCGGTGGTCCACCCGCCGCCGGGCAGGCTGGTGAGGGACTCAAAATCTTCCGTGACCTCTCCTCCCGGAAACACAATATCGTCCAGCCAAACCGTGTCATAGCCGGACGAGATCCTTCGATCTTTGACAAAATTCCATTGAAAATCATAGGTTCCGGCGGATAAACCAGTCAGGGTGAACTGGAGCCAGCCGCTGGCGTTGTTGCCCGAGGCGAACAGCACCGGCGAACCCTTCCCCTGGCGGCGGTAGCCGTGGCCGGCCTCACCCGTGGCCACCTCGGCGATGGCGTCACTCAGGGCGGACATTTCGCCGATGCTCCAGCTGCAGCTGACCACATCGGCGTGCACGCCGCAGTGGCGCATGGCGTTGGCGAACGTAACGTCATCTCCTGTAGTGCAGCGGACGGCCAGGATCTTGCCCTTGGGGCAGCTGCCTACCACCCCGAGGCCGTTGTTGCCCACGGCGGCCGCACAGCCGGCACAGGCCGTGCCATGATTGTCTGAACTACCTGGGGAGGGATCGTTGTCGTTGTTATTGAAATCCCAGTCGTTTGCCGTATCGCAGTTCAGGTCGGGATGATTGGTCTGAACGCCGTCGTCGTAGATGGCGATGACGATCTGCTGGCTGCCGCCGCCCACGTAGCCGGTAGTGCCCACCCCGTAGGCCCAGCCCTGGTTGCTGTCGATGTCGGCGTCGGGCACACCGCCGGTCTGGCCGGTATTGTTGTGATGCCATTGGGAACTGTAATAGGTGTCGTTGGGCGGATCCTGGGGAAAGGCGCCCTGGCGGATATAGGTGTACAGATTGGGCTCGGCCCACTCCACCTCGGCCAGGTCGGCGATATCACGCGACAGGCGAAAAATTTCGCCCACGTCCGTCACCGGATCGTCCATCTCCAGCACGAACTGGTCGTCGGTGTACCACAGTTTCTCGACGGGTCGCAGCCCGGCGGCGGCCAACCTCTCGAACACCGTGTCGGCGAACTTGGCGTGCTGCAGGGCGACGATGATGCGCGGCTCCAGGCCCACCATGCCGCGGCGATCGGTGCCGGCCAGAACCGGCGAGACGAAATAGATGGATGGATCGGCGGCGTCCAGGGATTTCAGGATCTCCGGCGTCCGGTCCTGATCCAGCACCCGGACCAGGACCTGCTCCCGGAACGGATTCTCCTGGACCACTTCCAGCTGCCCCCGGAACTGTTCCTGAAGCAGGGTGGCCAGATCGGCCGGATTTTTCTGCTGCTGTTCATGGCGGACGAGGTACACCCCCGCCAGACGCAGAAAGGCGGATTTCTTCCCCGTGTTCAGATAATAGTAATCCCCGTGATCCACGAACGAGGACTCCCGCAGGATGGTTTGGCCCATCCCCCACATCAAGGAACTGATGATCAGCAGCGTGACCAACAAATAACGTCCGGAGCTCGTCACAAAATCCTCCTAAATATGAATCAATAGCTGGGAGCGATGCCGTTGTTTGGTCCTAAACCCTAACTCCCACCATGCCTGAACAATATAAGTATAGCAAAAAAAATGGCCTGCTTTCCAGAATATTAGTCAAATTTCCAATACTGTGAACCACATCACAAGATGCTCTTCCGTGTGGATGTGGCAATGGCTTTCGGACAGCACATCCCATCAGTCTTCAAAGGAATCTTCCAGTCGCAAGAACAATCAGGCTGATACTCGCGGTGGCCAGCATAATCGCAAGGCGGAGTGTCTGTTCGGTCATCAGGATTGTCAGGGTGTATTTGCCGGCACCACGTAACACCCCTGCCCATCGATCATCGGGCGGGGGACCTGGCGGTGACGCTCGAAATAGGCGAAGACCGGCCGCAGCTCCCGCCA